>SYBY01000470.1 GCA_005788585.1 Actinomycetota bacterium
GCCGGTGAGCAGGGCCGCGGGTTCGCGGTCGTCGCCGACGAGGTCCGCAAGCTCGCCGAGGAGTCCCAGCAGGCCGCCGCGTCGATCAGCTCGCTGATCGGGGAGATCCAGCACGAGACGCGCCGCGCCGTCGACGTCGTCGAAGCCGGCGGCACGCGCAGCACGGAGTCGGCGCAGACCGTCGAGCAGGCCCGCGAGGCCTTCGGGGCGATCAACGCGCACGTGCAGGAGGTCGGCGACCGGATCGGGCAGATCGCCGCCGCCGCGCAGCAGCTCTCCGCGACGTCGACGAGGATCGGCAGCGAGATCACGGCCGTCGCCGCGGTCGCCGAGGAGACGTCGGCCTCGACGCAGCAGGTGTCCGCGTCGACGGAGCAGACCTCGGCGTCGACCCAGCAGATCTCGGCGTCGGCCCAGACGCTGGCCACGACCGCGGCCGAGCTTCAGGAGCTCGTCGGCCGCTTCTCGCTCGGCGAGGCGCAGGAGGACGCGCCGCTCATCGTCGAGGAGCCTGAGACCGCAGTGCCCGCAGAAGCCTAGGGGTACGCACCACGCGCACGGGGATCCGCTCGCTACGAGCGGATCCCCTGCGTGAGCTGGAACCGGTCGTCCGGGTCGACCCGCTGCTTGATCTCACGCAGGCGCGGCAGGTTGGATCCGTAGTAGGCCTGCAGTGGGGAGGACAGGTCCAGGTCCGAGTAGTTCTGGTAGGCCTGCCCGTTGCCGTACTTCGCGATGATCTTGCGCGCGGAGTTCACCCGCTTGCGCGCGGTGGTGATCGGCGCGTAGGAGACGATCTGGACGCTGAAGCGCACGTTGCGGTGGACGAACGCGGTCGCGCTCGGGGACACGTCGTTGATGCGCCCGCCGTAGCTGTCGCAGACGAGCGTCGCGCCGGTGTTCGCGGCGGAGACGAACGCGCTGCGGGCCGCGCTGCTGAGCTTCTTCGCGACGTAGATCGAGGACGCGTCAAACGGCTCGGGCGAGATGTCCTCGCATTGCGCGACGCTCTTGCCCTCCGAGCAGCCGGCCCACCGGGTCATGAGCGAGAGATACCCCGACGTGCCCATGCTGATGTTCGCGCCCGGGATGCGGCGCAGCGGCGCGATGAGCTTCGACAGGTTCGCCTGCGAGCCGAAGTACTGTCCGAAGATCGTCGCCCCGCCGCTGGTCAGCGTGCACAGCGAGGTCAGCGCCGCGGGCGCGCCGGGGGCGAGGTCGTCCCACGCCTCGAGCGCCTCCGCGCGGGACGCGCCCGGGAAGCGGGCGAAGAACCAGGCCGCGCTGCTGACGCGCTGCGTGCGCAGCCGCATGGACGTCACGAGCCCGAAGCTCCCGCCGCCGCCGCGTAGCGCCCAGAAGAGGTCGGCGTTCTGCGACGCACTGCAGGTGCGCAGCTCTCCGTCGGCGGTGACCACGTCGATGCTCTGGATGCGGTCGAGCGCGAGGCCGAGGTTGCGGCCGGCCAGGCCCATGCCGCCGCCGAGGGCATGGCCGCCGAGGGCGACGTTCGGGCACGAGCCCGCGGGGATGGTGGCGCCACGGCGGGCCAGCGTCGCGTAGACGCCGAGCAGCAGCGCGCCCGGGCCGATCGTCGCGACGCCGCTGCTGTTCAGCGCCACGCTGGACAGCGAGCCGACGTCCACGACGACGGCCGTGCTCGACGTCGACGCGCCGTTGTACGCGTTGCCGCCAGACTTGCCGACGAGCGGGATGTCGAAGCGGCTCGCCCACCGCACGACCTCGCGCACGTCGTTGGCGTCACGCACGCGCACGACGGCGGGCGGGTCGATACCGTTGAAGCGGGTGTTGAAGAGCTGGTGCGCGGCACCGTAGCCCTTCGTGCCCGGGCTGAACACGGTGCCCCGCACGGCACTGCGCAGGGCGCTGAGCTGGGTGGGGGTCAGGCGCGTCGCGGCGGTGCTGTGCGCGGCGAGCGGGCCGAGGGACAGGGCGAGTGCGCCGGCGGCAGAGCGCTGGACGAACTCCCGGCGGGTGGTCGTCATGTGCCGATCGTACGCGCGTGGGCGACACCGCCTGGCCGGTTCACCGACGTTGTGCCCGGTCAGCGGGCACAACGTCGGCGCGAATCGGTGTGGCGCTGCGCCATCGACTGGAAACACCACCGGAGTACGCTCCAGGCATGGAGCGCGAGCCGCACGTCGCCATCCGCGACACACCGCTCGACCCGGCGCAGATCACCGCGCTCGTCACGGACCCCCGCGCGGGCGCCGTCATCACCTTCAGCGGGGTGACCCGCGAGGTTCCGTCGCTGGACTACGAGGCCTACGGCGAGATGGCCGAGCAGACGATCCGCGAGATCGCGCGCGCCGCCCAGGAGCGCCACGGGCTGACCGCCGTCGCGGTCGAGCACCGCACCGGGACGGTCGCCCTCTCCGAGCCGAGCGTCGTCGTCGCCGTCTCCGCCGGGCACCGTCCCGAGGCGTTCGAGGGCGCGCGCGAGATCATCGACGAGCTGAAGGCCCGCGCCCCGATCTGGAAGCGCGAGGAGCGCGACGGAGCGTTCGTCGAGGTCGAGGGGAACCTGCCCGCGTGACGCTCACCGACGCCCACGGCCGCACCGTCGACGACCTGCGCATCAGCGTCGTCGACCGCTGCAACCTGCGCTGCACGTACTGCATGCCTGCCGAGGGCCTGACGTGGCTCGACCGCGCGGACATCCTGAGCTTCGAGGAGCTCGAACGCCTGACGCGGATCTTCGTCGGGCTCGGGGTGAAGACCGTGCGGCTGACCGGCGGCGAGCCGCTCGTGCGCAAGGACTTCCCGGTGCTGGCCGGCATGCTCGCGGGCATCGACGGGCTCGAGGACCTGTCGGTGACCACGAACGGCGTGCTGCTCGAACGCGACGCGGCGAAGCTCGTCGCCGCCGGCATCGACCGCTTCAACGTCAGCCTCGACAGCCTGCACCACGAGCGCTTCCATCAGCTCACCCGCCGCGACGACCTGCACCGCGTGCTGCGCGGGCTGCAGACTCTCGGCGCCCAGCCCGGGGTGGGCACGATCAAGGTCAACTGCGTCGCGCTGCGCGGGGTCACCGAGGCCGAGGTCGTCGACTTCGCCGAGCTGGCCCGCCGCGAGCCCTACGAGGTGCGGTTCATCGAGTTCATGCCGCTCGACGCGGACCGCAACTGGACGCCGGAGGACGTCCTCACCGGCGAGGAGATCCGGGCGATCATCCACGCGACGTACCCGCTGACCGACCCCGAGCGCCCGCCGCACGCGACCGCGAAGGTCTGCCACTTCCTCGACGGGAAGGGGCGGGTCGGGTTCATCAACCCGGTCAGCGAACCGTTCTGCAGCGACTGCAACCGCCTGCGCCTGACCGCCGACGGCAAGCTGCGCACCTGCCTGTTCAGCCAGCGCGAGACCGACCTGCGCGAACCGCTGCGCGCGGGGGCGAGCGACGCGCAGCTGGCCGAGCGCATCGAGGCCGCGGTGTGGCGCAAGGAGCTCAAGCACCATGTCGGCGAGGCCGGGTTCGTCGCCCCGGCGCGCTCCATGTCGCAGATCGGCGGGTAGGTTCTCGCCATGAGCGAGCTGACCCACCTCGATGACCAGGGGGCCGCGCGCATGGTCGACGTCGGCGCCAAGCCCGAGACCGACCGCGCCGCCGTGGCGCGGGCGACCGTCCGGGTCTCGCCGGAGACCGCCGCCCTGGTCGCACGGGGCGACGCGTCGAAGGGTGATGTCGTCGCCGTCGCACGGATCGCGGCGATCACCGCGGCGAAGAAGACCGGCGACCTCATCCCGCTCTGCCACCCGCTCGGCCTCACGAGCGTCGATGTCGACATCGCGATCGACGAGCCCGCGGGCGCGATCGTCGTGACGTGCGAGGCGCGGTGCCACGCGCGCACGGGTGTGGAGATGGAGGCGATGACGGGCGCGAGCGTCGGGGCGCTGACCGTCTACGACATGGTCAAGGGCGTCGAGCGGGGTGCACAGATCGAACAGGTCGTGCTGCTGGAGAAGCGGGGCGGCCGCTCCGGCCTGTGGCGCCATGACGCGGCCTGAGCTAGCGCTCCTTGGCGCGCGCGATCACTCGGGCGCGCTCGAGATCCTCCGGCGTGTTGACGTTGACGAACGCCTGACCCGACGGGTCGAGACTCGCCAGGCGCGTCCCCTCGAGCGTCGGCGCGCCGAGCGCGCGGACGGTCGCGGTGATCGACGCGTCCTCGGCCAGGGCGTCCTCCAGCGCGGGGAGCTGGTCGCGGTCGTACCGCGCGACCAGCGGCTGCGGCCGCCCGGCGGCCACGGGGACCAGTGGGCCGGGGGCATCGGCGAGCGTGCGCAGGAGGGCCGGCGGGACGAACGGCAGGTCGCCGCCGAGGACCACGATGGCGTCGGTGTCCGGCAGCTCGCGCAGCGCGGTGACGATGCCGAGCAGCGGGTGCTCAGGCTCGGCCGGCTCGAGGAGGACCCGCGATGACGTCGGCGGCAGTGGCGTGTCCGGCTTGGCCACGACGACCGCGTCCAGGCCGGCCTCGTGCGCATGGTCCAGCGCGATCGCGAGCAGCGGCCGCCCGTCGATCTCGGCCAGCATCTTCGGCTCGCCCAGGCGCCGTCCGCGCCCGCCCGCGAGCACCACGGCGACAACATCCGGTGTCACGCCCATGACCAGAGTCTCCCTGGAAGTCGCCCTCGACGCCGTGCTGGCCAGGTCGGCGCCGCTGCCGGCCGAAGATGTGCCGCTCGCCGAGGCGGTCGGCCGCGTCCTGGCCGAGGACGTCCGCGCGCAGGAGGACCGCCCGTCCCAGCGCGAGTCCGCGATGGACGGCTACGCAGTGTGTGCCGCCGACACGGGAGAGGCGCCGTCGACCCTGCTGCTCGCCGGGGAGTCCCAGGCCGGCAGCCCGATGATGGGCGTCCTGCCGATGGGCCAGGTGGCACGCATCTCCACGGGCGCACTGCTGCCCGAGGGCTCCGATGCCGTCGTCCGCCAGGAGGACACGGAGCCCGCGGACGAGGGGCGGATCACCCTCACCGTGACGGTCCCGTCGGGGCACGACGTCCGGCAGCCCGGAGAGGACTGGCGGGCGGGGGACGTGCTGCTCCCGGCGGGCACGCTCGTGACGCCAGAGGCGATCGCGCCCCTGGCGGGGGCCGGCGCGGCGACGGTCCGCGCGTCGCGGCGCCCGCGCGTCGCGGTGCTCGCGACGGGCGACGAGCTCGCGGGCGTGGGGGACGACCTGCCGCCCGGCTGGGTGCGCGAGACGAGCACGACGACGCTCCCGGCGATCCTCGCGCGCACCGGCGCCGAGACCGTCTGGACCGCGATCGCGCGCGACGACCCCGCGGACCTCGACCGCGCGCTGCATCTCGCGCTGGCCGAGGCGCCCGACCTGATCCTCGTCACGGGTGGCGCGTCGGTCGGCCCGCACGACATCGTCCGGCCCGCGGTCGCCGCGCACGGGTTCACCGAGGTCTTCGGCCGTGTCCTGGTCAAGCCGGGCGGCCCGGCGTGGTGCGCGCACCGCGAGGGCGGTCCGCTCGTCCTCGGCCTGCCGGGCAATCCCGTCGCGTCGGTGGTCGTCACGCACCTGCTGGCCGTGCCGGCGGTCGCGCGGATGCTCGGGGCCGAGCATCCGGTGCGCGAGGTGACCGCGACCCTGACGACCACCGCGCGAGGCGCCGGCCCCCGGCTGCACGCCGCGCGCGGGCGCCTGACCGCCGGGGCGAACGGATGGGAGCTGGAGGTCCTCGGCAAACAGGGGTCGCACCAGCTCACGTCGCTGGTCGACGTCAACGCGCTCGCGATGGTGCCGCCCGGCACCGACGAGCCGCTGCAGCCGGGGGACACCGTGACCGCGAGACTGCTGTGACGATCACGGTCAGGCTCTTCGCCGCGTTGCGCCGGGAGGCGGGGACGGGTGAGCTGGAGCTCGAGCTGCCCGCCGGGGCGACCGTCGGCGACGCCGTGGCCGCACTCCGCGCGGGCCCGCTGCCGTGGCTGCCCGACCGGGCCACGTTCGCCGTGGCGGTCGACCGGGAGTACGCGAAGGACGACGCCGTGCTGCAGCCCGGGAGCGAAGTCGCGCTGGTGCCACCGGTCAGCGGCGGCTGAGCTTGTGCATGTGATGCACATGCGTTACGGTGCATCACATGGGCAAGATGATCCAGGTCCGCAACGTGCCTGACGACGTGCACCGCACGCTGAAGACCCGTGCGGCGGCCGAGGGCATGAGCCTGTCGGACTACATCAAGCGCGATCTGGTCAGGGCGGCATCGCGGCCCTCCTTCGAGGAGCTTGATGCGCGGGTCCAGGCGCGCGGTCGCTCACAGGTCACCGTCGAATCGACCGTCAGCGCCATTCGGGAGATCCGCGACGCGTCGTGATTGTCGATGCGTCCGTGGTGGTCGAGTATCTCGCTCGTGGCACCGGCGCCCAGGATGCACGGCGGGTCATGGAGCTGGGAGGGCTGGCGGCGCCGCACCTGCTCGACGCCGAGGCCGGCCACGCATTGCGCGCCCATGCGCGAAGTGGGCTGCTCGATCCAGGTGACGCAGAGATGGCAGTCGATGACCTCGCCCAGATGCGCATCGAGCGGGTGGGCCACGGCAGCCTGCTGGGCCGTGCGTGGGCGCTGCGCGACAACCTGTCGTTCTACGACGCCCTTTACATCGCACTCGCGGAGCGGCTCGACGCACCGCTGATCACGTTCGATGCGCGCCTCGCCGCGGCACCCGGGCACGCGGCCGAGGTGGTGCTGCTCAGCGCGTGAACCGCCCCGTCCGCCGCGGGGCGCGCGCATCCAGCCAATCCGACACGTCGGCGAGGACCCGCTCGCGGTCGGCCGGCAGCTCGTTGAACAGCTCGTGCCGGTGCTCGGGGTAGACGTGCAGCGTGACGTCGTCGCCCCCGAGCCCGTCCCGCACGAGGGTGCTGGCAACAGGAGGGACGAGCGGGTCTGCGTCGCCGTGGATCAGCAGGGTCGGCAGCGTGATCGCGCCGAGCTCGCGGCGGAACGGGCCACGGATCGCGGCGCTCAGCTCGCCGGCGGTGCGGGCGGGCAGCTTGCCGACGGTGACGAGCGGGTCCGCGATGTACGCGCGCACCTCCGCGGCGTCGCGGCTGAGGCCCTCGGGGTCGAGCGCGACGATGCCCAGCGAGGGAGCCACGCGGGAGAGGATCCGGCCCAGGCCGAGCACGCGGTCGGCGACGCGCAGCGGCGCGGCGACGCCCGCGTCTGACGCGGCGGTCGCGCTGAGGATCAGGCCGGTGAGCCGGTCCTGATGCGCGAGCGCGTAGAGCAGCGAGATGGCGCCGCCCATGCTGTGGCCGAGCAGGAAGACCGGGCGGCCGAGGTCCGCCTCCGAGACGTGCTCCACCAGCGCGTCGACGTCCGCCACGGCGTGCGTGAACCGGTCGATGAGGACTCGCCGGCCCTCCGACCGGCCATGGCCCCGATGATCGATCGCCCACACCGGGAACCCTCGCGGCGCGAGCTCCCGCGCCAGGCGCAGGTAGCGCCCGCCGTGTTCGGCGGCGCCGTGGGCGACGACGACATGCGCGCGGGTCGGCGCGGTGGCGTCCTGCCACGACTGCCACGTGATGCGCACGCCGCCGGCACCGAGGAACGCGCCGTCGGTGTGCTGCAGCGCGACCCCCGCCCTGGTCTCCACGGCGCGCAGTCTGCACCATGCAGCGGCGTCACGCATCTTTTCGGGGCACCGGCGGACGGGCAGTGCGACGTCGCGTCGCTTCCCCCCGCCGCTCAGCTCACCGGCCGCAGGACCCGGGCCGGGTTGCCGACGGCCACCACGCCGGGCTGGATGTCGCGGGTCACGACCGAGCCGGCACCGACCACGCTGTCGGTGCCGATCGTGACGCCCGGGCAGACGATGACCCCGCCGCCGAGCCAGACGTTGTCGCCGATGGTGATCGGCCGCGCCGTCTCCCAGCCCGCGCGACGCGGCTCCGGGTCGACCGGGTGCTCGGCGGTCAGCAGCTGCACGCGCGACGCGATCTGACAGTGCGCGCCGATCGCGATCGGCGCCACGTCGAGCAGCACGCAGTCGTAGTTGATGAACGTTCCGGCCCCGATGGACACGGGCGTGCCGTAGTCGCAGCGCAGCGACGGCTTGACCACCACGCCGTCGCCGACTTCGCCGAAGAGCTCGCGCAGCAGTGACATCCGCAGCGCGTCCTCCTCGTGGTGCGTGGCGTTGTACCGCTCGAGCAGCGCCTGGGCGCGCGCGTGGGCGACGCCGAGCGCGGGCTCGTCGTCGTAGCGGTAGGGCGCGCCGCGCCCGACGCGGTCTAGCGCGTGATCTCCCACGCCAGGTGCTGGAGTTCGGGGGCCAGCAGCTTCTCCCACGCCAGCTGCACGGCATTGGTCGAGCCGGGCATGCACGCGACGAACGTGTCGTCGATCGTGCCGGCGGTCGCGCGCGACAGCATCGCGGCGGCGCCGACCTCTTCCCAGCTCAGCATCCGGAAGAGCTCGCCGAAGCCGGGCAGCTCGCGGCGCAGTGACGACGCGATGAGGTCGTACGTCCGGTCGCGCCGGGCGATCCCGGTCCCGCCGTTGAACAGCGCCACGCGGGCCGGTGACTGCAGCGCGGCGGTGAGCGCCTGGGTGATCGGGTACGGCTCGTCGGGCACGATCCGGTAGAGCACGACCTCATGGCCAGCGGCCGTGATCGCGTCACGGAGGAACCCGCCGCTGCGGTCGTCGGCCTCGGTCCGCGTGTCGCTGACGGTGATGACGGCGACGGGGATCGGGCCGAGCTCGGCGGCGGCGGCGCGGTGCTGGTCAGTCGATTCGCTCATGGCCCGCGTAGATGTTGACGTGTCCGCCGCGGGCGAAGCCGCCGAGGGTCATCCCGCAGTCGCGCGCGAGCGAAACGGCCAGTGACGTCGGCGCGCCCACGCCGACCAGGACCGGCACGCCGGCCATCGCCGCCTTCTGCACCAGCTCGAAGCTCAGCCGGCCGCTGACGCACAGGATTCGGTCGCCCAGCGGGAGCTCGCCGTCGAGCAGGGCACGGCCGAGGACCTTGTCCATGGCGTTGTGCCGGCCGACATCCTCGCGGACGCACAGCAGCGTCCCGCCGGTGTCGAACAGGCCGGTGGCATGGAGCCCGCCGGTGGCGTCGAAGCCGGGCTGGCGCAGCCGGTCGGGCAGCCCGGCCAGCAGCGCCCGGTCGACCCGCGGCGCATCGCGCGCGCCCACGTCCGGGGCGCTGAGGAGCACCTCGTCGAGGGCGCCGCGGCCGCACACCCCGCACGACGACGTCGTGTAGAACCGCCGTGCGCCCGGATCCCGGGTCAGCGTCGCGTCCACCTCGACGATGTTCGCCGCGAGGTCGTCGGTCAGGCCCGCGCGCACCGCTGTCCCGCTCGCGAGCAGCCCCTCGCCGTGCAGGAACCCCACCGCGAGCTCCTCGTCGTGGCCGGGCGTGCGCATGGTCACCGCGAGCGGCTCGCCGGCGACGCGGATCTCCATCGGCTCCTCGACGGCGACGACGTCACTGCCGCCGTCGTGCTCGACGCGGGAGGTCAGGGGGACGACATCGGCCACCGAAGAAGTATCCCCGTAAGTCGGCCCGGTCTGAGAGGTTGCGTTGCCATGGGACTTTTCGGCAACAAGAAGAAGAAGGCCATGAACCTCATGGCCGAGGGCGCGAAGGCCGTGGGCACGGTCGTCCAGGTGCAGGACACCGGGATGACGATCAACGACAACCCGCGCGTCAAGATGCTGTTCCGCATCGAGCCGCTCGACGGCTCGCCTGCATTCGACGCGGAGAAGACGAAGACCGTCTCGCGCGTCGAGATCCCGCAGGCGGGGCAGCGCTACCCCGTCTGGTACGACCTCGAGGACCCGACCCAGTGGGCGTACGCGACGATCGCCGACCCCACCGGGCGCGCGCAGATCGTGCAGATGTTCGGGCCGGAGGCGTTCGGTCCGGACGGCGCCGGGGTCGGCATGCCGGCGATGGCGGTGGCGGCTGCGGCGCCGGCCGAGGAAGATCCGATCGCGAAGATCGAGCGCCTCGCCCAGCTGCACCAGGCCGGTGCGCTCACGGATGAGGAGTTCGCGGCGCAGAAGGCCAAGCTGCTGGGTTAGAAGACGCTGCCCACGTCGTTCGGCACGACCGTCGCGGCGTTGCGCTCGGCCAGCGCGGCGATCGTCAGTGACGGGTTCGCGCACGCCGTGGAGCCTGGGATCAGCGCGCCGTCGGTGACGTAGAGGCCGCGCTGTCCCAGCACGCGCCCGTGTGCGTCGCAGACCTTGCCGATGACGGCGCCGCCCAGCTGGTGGAACGTCGAGGGCGCCGCGCGCGTCGCGTCGAACGTGGTGACCGCCCCGGCCGCGCGGGTCAGGCGGCGCATGCGCCCGCGGGCCATCGCCATCGCGGTCGCGTCGGCCTCCTTGGGCCAGCGCACCCGCAGCCGGTCGCGGGCGGCGTCGTACGTCATCGAGCCGTGGCCGTCGGGGATGACCATGCCGACGAGCTGCATGCTGTGCGTCTCCACGGGGAACGGCAGCGCCGCGAACAGCAGCGTGACCGGGCCTTCCGGGTTGTCCCAGTCCAGTGTCGCGACGTTCGCCGGGCCGCCCTGCCAGGTGCCGGTCCGGTCGCGCAGGACGGTCGTGACGAGCAGGTCGCCGTTCGTGCCCCAGTAGCGCCCGAGGTCGTCCGGCAGGTCGGAGACCGCGCCGGTGTCGCGCGCGCGGAGCAGCAGCTTCGTGGTGTTCATCGTGCCGGCCCCGAGGAAGAGCGCGTCGGTCGTGATCCGCAGCCGCTCGGTGACCTGCGCCGTCGCGCTGAGCACGTCGACCTCGACGATCCAGCGCCCGCGGCTGTCGCGGCGGATAAAGGTGACGTCGTGCAGCGGGCGCAGGTCGAGCCGGCCGGTCGCCTCGGCGGCCGGGAGGTAGGTCGTGTCCAGTGAGTGCTTGCCGGGCCCGTTCGTGCCGATCAGGACGTTGCCGCGGCTGATGAGCGGCCGCTGCTCGCCGCGCAGCTCGCGCCGGACGACGTCCCAGTCGACCGTCATCGGGACCGGCAAGGCCTGCGGGAGTCCCGCTCGGCGCACGTACTCGGCGAACTGCCGCGACGAGCGGTACCGCTCGCTGGCCAGGACGTCGTCGGGCATGCGTCCCACCCGGAGCGTCGTCTCGGCGCGTGGGTACCAGGTCTGCTCGAACGTCTCGTAGTCCAGCTCGCCGGGCATGACGCTGGCGAAGTGGTCGCCCCGTGGGCGCAGCGACATCCCGTGGTAGGGGACGGAGCCGCCGCCGACACACGCGGGGGCGATGACGTCCATGCCCTGGCCGTCGAAGAACTCGAGGATGCCGGTGGAGTTCTTGGCGCCGGGGAGCGGGACGGTGCCGCGCCAGGACAGCCGCTTGTCGAGCGGGTTGCCCAGCGGGTTGGGAAACACGTTGGGCTGCCCCGCGGGCCAGCGACGGCCGCGTTCGAGCATCACGACGTTGACGCCGGCCTGGGTCAGGCGCAGTGCGGTGACCGCGCCGCCGAACCCGCTGCCGATGACGACGGCGCGGTGGCGCTCCTCGCGGGGCGCCACCGCCGCGTGCCCTGTCCGCACGCCCGTCGCCAACGCGGCGACCGTCGCCGCTGATCCCGCGACGAAGCGCCGCCGCGTCAGCCCCTGCCTCTGCATCCCCGCGTCCCCCAGCCCGTCGATCTCTTCCCGGTGGCCAGTCTCGGCAGGGTGTCAAGGCGTCGCCGCGCCCGCAGGGCCTGAATCGCCCGAGATCTCGGGCGATCACGGACCCCCACGCTCCGTAGAAGTGCGATGCCGTGTCAGGTTTCGGGTTCGCGAGGCGGCCGGATAGGCTCGCGCGTCATGGGCAGGGGGAACCAGCCGACGCGCAAGGACGCTGCGCGCAACCGCGAGGCGATCCTCGACGCCGCGGTGGGGGTCCTCGGGTCCGACCCTGACGCCGGCGTCGACGAGATCGCCGCCGCCGCCGGGGTCAGCCGCGCCACGCTCTACCGCCACTTCGGCACGCGCGAGGAGATCCTCGATGTCCTCCGAGAGGAGGCAGCCGTCCAGGGCCGCGTCTTCGTCGCCGACGCCGTCGCGCAGCTGTTCAGCAACGGCAAGGACCGCTCGGTGCTCGAGGTCATCGACGACGTCGTCTGGGCCGGGCTGCAGGACACCAGCCGCTACCGGGCGCTCATGGCGTCTGACCCGCGCCGCGCGGAGGAGCTCCTCGCTCCCTTCGCCGAGGTGGGCGGAGCCATCATCCGGCGCGGCCAGGAACGCGGGGAGTTGGTCGACGACCTCCCGGTCTCACTGCTGTACCGCCAGCTCCTGGCGGTCGTGCTCACGGGCGTCCGTGCCGTCGACGAGGGTGTCGCGACACCTGAGGATGCCGCGAGCACCATCCGCCGGATGCTGAGCGGCTTCAGGGCCGCGGTCTGAACGTCCTGATGAACGGGCCTGCCCGGCGCGCCGCACGCTGGGTACTCATCGCCACCTCACCGAGCGCGGCAGCGGCGTCCGTCTCAGAAGACCGTTCCGACGTCACCGGCGACGACCGTCGCGGCGTTGCGTTCGGCCAGCGCGGCGATCGTCAGTGACGGGTTCGCGCATGCCGTGGAGCCCGGGATGAGCGCGCCGTCGGTGACGTAGAGCCCGCGCTGCCCGAGCACCCGGCCGTGTGCGTCGCAGACCTTGCCGATGACGGCGCCGCCGAGCTGATGGAAGGTCGACGGCGCGGCTCGGGTCGTGTCGAACGTGGAGATCGCGCCCGCCGCGCGGGTCAGCTGGCGCATCCGCGCGCGGCCCGCCGCCATCGCGCCGGCGTCGGCGGACTTCGGCCACAGGACCTTGACCCGGTTGCGCGCCGCGTCATACGTCAGGGTGCCATGGCCATCGGGGATGACCATGCCGACGAGCAGCATGCTGTGGGTCTCCGCCTTGAACGGCGCCGCGGCGAACAGCAGGGTGACCGGCCCTTCGGGGTTGTCCCAGTCGAGCGTCGCGATGTTCGCGGGCCCGCCCTGCCACGTCCCGGTCCGGTCGCGCAGCGTCGTGGCCACGATGAGGTCGCCGTTCGTGCCCCACCACCGCCCCACGTCGTCGGGAAGGTCCGTGATCGCGCCGGTGTCGCGCGCGCGGAGCAGCAGCTTCGTCGTGTTCATCGTGCCGGCCCCGAGGAAGAGCGCGTCGGTCGTGATCCGCAGCCGCTCGGTCACCTTCGCCGTCGGGCTGAGCACGTCGACCTCGACGATCCACCTGCCCTGCGCGTCACGCCGGATGGCCGTGACGTCGTGCAGTGGCCGCAGGTCGAGCCGGCCGGTCGCCTCGGCGGCCGGCAGGTAGTTCGTGTCGAGCGAGTGCTTGCCCGGGCCGTTGACGCCCATGCCCACGTCCCCGCGGCTGATCAGCGGCTTCTGCTCGCCGCGCAGCTCCCGGCGCACGACATCCCAGTCGATCGTCATCGGCACCCGCGTGACCTCGGGAAGCCCGGCTCGGCGCACGTACTCGGCGAACTGCCGGGACGAGCGGTACCGCTCGCTGGCGAACACGTCGTCGGGCATGCCCCCGACGCGGAGCATCGCCTCGGCGCGCGGGTACCACGTCTGCTCGAACGTCTCGTAGTCCAGCGCGCTCGGCATCACCCGGGCGAAGTGGTCGCCGCGCGGGCGCAGCGACATTCCGTGGTAGGGGACGGAGCCGCCGCCGACGCATGCCGGGGCGATGACATCCATGCCCCGGCCGTCGAAGTACTCGAGCAGGCCGGTGGAGCTCTTGGCACCGGGCAGCGGGACGGTGCCGCGCCAGGACAGTCGCTTGTCGAGCGGGTTCGTCAGCGGGTCGGGGAAGACGTTGGGCTGCCCCGCGGGCCAGCGGCGGCCGCGTTCGAGCATCACGACGTTGACGCCGGCCTGGGTCAGGCGCAGTGCGGTGACCGCGCCGCCGAACCCGCTGCCGATGACGACGGCGCGGTGGCGCTCCTCGCGGAGCGCCACCGCCGCGTGCCCTGTCCGCACGCCCGTCGCCAACGCGGCGACCGTCGCGGCGGATCCCGCGACGAAGCGCCGTCGCGTGAGCCCCTGCCCTGCCATCCGTCCTCCCCCCATTGGTGTCCCCCCGCGGACGAGTTTCGATGCCGCGTCAAGGTGTCCGCCCGACCAATCGGGTGCGAACTGCCTGCAAAGACGCAGCTTTTGCCGTGACGTCGATCGGATCGAAGTGCGATGTGGCGTCGGAGTTCGCCTCGATCGCCCGCTCCGGCTACGGTGCGCATCCGTGGCCACCGCCGACCGACCCACCCGCAAGGACGCAGCGCGTAACCGCGAGGCGATCCTCGACGCCGCCGTGCGCGTGCTCGGCGCGGACCCCGACGCCGGCGTGGATGAGATCGCCGCCGCAGCGGGGGTCAATCGGGCGACCCTCTACCGCCACTTCCGCACGCGCGAGGAGATCCTCGACGTCCTCCGCGAGGAGGCGGCCGCACAGGGCCGCGTCTTCGTCGCCGACGTGGTCGCGCAGCTGTTCGGCAGCGGCAACGGGCGGCACGTCCTCGAGGTCATCGACGAGATCGTCTGGGCGGGACTGCAGGACACCACGCGATACCGGGCGGTCATGGCGTCCGACCCCCGCCGCGCCGAGGAGCTCCTGGCCCCCTTCACGGAGGTCGGCGAGGCCGTCATCCGGCGCGGCCAGGAACGCGGCGAGATCGTCGACGACCTGCCCGCCGCGCTGCTGAACCGTCAGCTCATGGTGATGGTGCTCGCGAGCGTCCGCGCTGTGGACGAGGGCGCCGCGACGCCCGAGGACGCCGCGAGCGCCGTGCGCCGGCTGCTGAACGGCCTCAGGGCCGTGGACCGAACTTCTTGATGAAGCGCGCCTGCGCGTCGAACGCCGACGGCCAGGCGAAGGCGATGTGCGCGCTGCTCTCGCCCAGGAGTGGGATGGGGGACTTCCCGAGGAACGCGGGGTACTGGCGGATCTCGTAGCCGTCGGGGTCGGCCTGCTCGGCGCGTCGCACGCCGGGCATCGGCGAGCGCTCCGGGCCGGTGAGCGGGAGGTCGACGAGGTTGGCCACGGCGACCGACGAGGGGTTCGGCACGATCGCGTCGCCGTCGCCGATCATCACGAACATCGGCTTCTTCTCCTGCCCGGGCCGCGGGTTGCGGACGAAGTCGATGGTGTTGATGCCGTCCGACGGGTCGATGGCCTGCTGGAGTGCGGCCTGGAGCACGGCGTCCTCGGTCCCGGTGCGGCCCTGGGGCAGCACGAAGCCGAAGGCGTTCCACAGGACGGTCTGGGAGATGATGTGCGAGAGCCCGAGGCCGGTGACGTGGAAGTCGATGAAGTCGAGGTCCCGGGACATCGCGGCGAAGTTGCCGCCGAGCACGCCGCCGAGCGAGGTGCCCTGCATGCTGATCGAGCTCGTGTTCAGGTCGGGCTTGCCGTCGGCGCCCCGTCCCTGCCAGTTCGTCCAGGAGGGGCGCCGCAGGACGTCGAGGTCCATCTCGCCGATGGCCTCGTAGAGCCCCTGGAGGTCGATCGTCGCCTGGTTGAACAGGCCGGACAGCGTGCCGAGGTCGGCCGGGTGCAGGAGGTCGAGGAGATACCCGCCGTCCGCGCGTGAGCGGGCGCCGTGGTTCGGCCAGTCGATCGAGATCGTCGCCAGGCCGAGCTGCGCGTTCATCTGCGAGACGAGGACGTCGCTCTCCTTCTGGATCGTGATCCCGTGCGCGTAGATGACGACCGGCGCGGGTCGGGAGGAGGCGCTGCGTGGCAGGGTGAGCTGGAACGGCAGCCACTGGTCCTTGCGCGTGGCGCCGCTGAAGTCGACCGGGCCCTTGCCGTCGCGCGTGCGGTAGTTGTCGACGCGCACCTTGCCGGTGACGATGCCCGCGGTGTACGGGCCGGCGTAGTTCCAGTTCATACGCACGTCGCGGGTCTCGTGCGGCCGCGACGAGGTGTCGTCCATGAGGCGCTGGGTGGCGTCGACGACCTCCGCGCGGTCGCGGACGGTGAACAGCGTGGCGGTGCGGACGGACGCGGGATCGAGCCCGGCCGCCGCGAGCCCGTCGGCGACCTCGTCGACGTACGCTGCGGCCTTGCTGCCCGGCGCGGCCTTCGCGGCGAGCTCCTCGAACGCAGGGTCGCCGGCGCCCATCGCCGTCGACACCGCGACGAGGATCCGGTGGCCGAAGCCCCAGCGGACCTGCGGGAAGACCTGCAGGACGTTGGACTGGCGGTCCCCGACGAGGATCGGGTTGCGCGCATGGTTGGAGATGAACGCGTGGACGGGCACGCGGGTGCCGGTGTCCAGATCGAAGGCGGTCACGACGTCGCCGCCGTCGGTGGGCGGCGGGGTCTGGCGGTCCGTGAACTCGAAGACCGCGCCGGCCCCGGCGCTGAAGCCGGTCGTCCCGGTGAAGATCCCGCTGGGGGAGATGCCGTCGTCCACCGGGAGCTGGCGCAGCAGCTCGGGACGGAGCATGTCGTCGGACACGTTGCCACGGACTCCTGTCGGTGACGTCGGGTCGGCGTCGGCCCAGTAGTTCGATGGGAACGGCGCGAGACAGGTCTCGAGGCTCAGCGGGTTGCAGTCCGGCGCGGCGGCGGCGGGCGCGGCGGCGACGGCGAGCCCGCACGACAGCGAGGCGAGCGTGGTGAGACCGCGGCGCGCGACGCGCCCGGCGAACAGCGACATGAACCCTCCCGAGTGGACCGCCACCTCCCCAGTGGCGGCGACGAACCTACTTCTGCATCAATAGCAAGTCAAACTCAGGGGCCGAACCGCCGGATGAAGCTCGCCTGTGCGTACATCGCCGACGGCCAGAGGAACGCCCCGTGCGCGGTGCTCTCGCCGAGGCCCGGCAGGTTCGGCACCGGCCCGATGAACGGCGCGTACTGGCGGACCGCGTAGCCGTCCGGGTCGGCGTCCGCCGCGCTGCGCACGCCGGGCATCGCGAAGCGCTGCGGCCCGACGAGCGGCAGGTCGGTGAGGTTGGCCATCGCCACCGACGACGGGTTCGGCACGACGGCGTCGCCGTCGCCGAGCACCAGGAGCATCGGCTTCTTCGACTGCCCCGGCCCGGGATTGCGGACCAGGTCGATCGTGTTGATGCCGTCGGCCGTGTCGGCCTCCTGCTGGAGCGCGCCCATGAGCACGGCCTCCTCGGTGCCGTTCGTCCCGTCCGGGAACATCGCGCCCATCACGTTCCAGAGCACGGTCTGCGACGTGACGTGTGACAGCCCGACCCCCGCGACGTGGAAGTCGATGACGTCGAGCTTCGGGGCGTGGCCGGCGAAGTTCGCGCCGAGCACGCCGCCCAGGGACGTGCCCTGCATGCTGATCGAGGACGTGTCGAGGTCCGGCCGCCCGTCGGCGCCGCGACCCTGCCAGTTGTTCCACGTCGGCCGCTTCAGGACGTCGACGTCGAGGTCCGCGATCGCCGCATAGAGGCCGGCCAGGTCGAACGTCCCCTGGTTGAAGAGGCCCGACAGCGTGCCGAGCTGCCCGGGCTTGAGGATGGAGAAGATCTCACCGCCGTCGGCCGCGGCACGGGCGCCGTGGTTCGGCCAGTCGATCGCGATGGTCGCCATGCCGACCCCGGCATTGAGCTCGGCGACGTAGTAGTCGGACTCCTTCTGCGAGGACAGGCCGTGGGCGAAGATCATCACCGGCGCGGGCCGGCGCGACGCCGACCGCGGGAGCGTCAGCCGGAACGGCAGCCACTGGTCCTTGCGCGCGGCGCCGCTGAAGTCGACCGGGCCCTGCCCGCCGCGCGTGCGGTAGTTGTCGACGCGCACCTCGCCCGTCACCACCCCGGCGACGGACGGGAGGATCGTCGCCCAGCTCGTGCGCAGGTTGCGGACCGGGTGCTCGCGGGACAGCGTGTCGTCGAGGAGCCGCTTCGTCGGCGAGACGACCTCGCTGCGGTCGCGCACGCTGAACCACGTCGCCGTCCGCGTCGTCGCCGGGTCGATGCCCGCCGTGCGCAGCCCGTCCTCGAGGATCCCCACGTACTCCTCCGCCTTCGAGCCGGCCGCGACCTTCGCCTTGGACTCCAGGAAGGTCGGGTCCCCCGCGCCGTAGCGCGTGC
Source organism: Actinomycetota bacterium (assembly GCA_005788585.1). The sequence continues at coordinate 18,070 of SYBY01000470.1, forward strand.
TCACTGCGATGACGATGTCGTGCGTGAACGCCCAGCGGCTCTGCGGGAAGACCTGGATGACGTTCGACTGGTTCGCGCCGACGATCAGCGGGTTGCGGGCGTGGCCGCTGACGAACGCGTGGATCGGGACGCGCTTGCCCGTGTCGAGGTCGAAGGCGACGATGTCGTCGCCGCCGTCGTAGGGCACCTGCGGCTGGCGCTCGGTGAACTCGAAGACCGCGCCGACGCCCGCGCTGAAGCCGGTCGCGCCGTTGAAGATGCCGCTGGGGGAGATGCCGTCCTCGGTGGGCAGCTGCGCGAGGAGCTCGGGGCGCAGCAGGTCGTCGTCGATGTTCGCCCGGCCGCCCGTGGGCGACGTGTCGTCCCAGTCGGCCCAGTAGTTCGACGGGAACGGCGCGAGGCACGTCTCCAGGCTCAGCGGGTTGCAGTCCGCGGCGTGCGCGGCCGGTGCGGCGGTTCCTGCGACGGCGATGGCAAGCGCCGCCAGCATGCGGCGCGCAGACGTGATCCTCACTGGGTCCCCTCCCCTTGGGCCGACGAACCTACTTCTGAATCGATAGCCGGTCAAACCGGGCTACGGTTCGGTGCATGGCCTGGACTCCGTCACTGTGGGCGAGCAAGCGCCCCTTCGGGATCGGGCTGCAGCGCCCGAACAACTACAAGGAGCTGTGGAAGGCGGTCGTCGACAGCCGCGACGACCTGCCGCACGCCCACCGCATCCTGCGTGACGGCTGCTGCGACGGCTGCGCGCTCGGGACCACCGGCATGCGCGACTGGACGCTCGACGGCGTGCACCTCTGCAACATCCGGCTGCGGCTGCTGTCGCTGAACACCATGGCGCCGCTGGATGCCGCGCCGCTGCTCACCGACCCCGACGCGCTGCGCGGCCGGCGCACGACCGAGCTCCGTGAGATGGGACGGATCGGCGAGCCGCTGCTGCGCCGGGCGGGTGCGTCGTCGTTCTCGCGCCTGTCCTGGGACGACGCCCTCGACCTCGTCGCCGAGCGGATCGGGGCGACGACCCCCGACCGCGTCGCCGCGTTCCTGACGAGCCGGGGCATGCCGAACGAGTCGTACTACGCCGCCCAGAAGGCGATGCGCGCGATCGGGGTCAGCTCGATCGACAACGCGGCGCGCATCTGTCACGCGCCGTCCACGGTGGCGCTGAAGGAGCAGATCGGCGTCGCCGCGACCACGTGCTCGTACCCCGACGTCATCGAGAGCGACCTCGTCGTCTTCATCGGGTCGAACCCGGCGAACAACCAGCCCGTGATGACGAAGTACCTCCACCACGCCAAGAAGCACGGGGCGCGCGTGGTGTGCGTGAACCCGTACCGCGAGCCCGGCATGGAGCGCTACTGGATCCCGTCGGTGCCGGAGAGCGCCGTCTTCGGCACAAAGATCGCCGACCGGTTCTTCGAGGTGCACGTCGGCGGCGACCTCGCGTTCCTGACGGGCGCGCTGCGGCACATCGTCGAGCAGGGGTGGCAGGACCAGGCGTGGATCGACGCGCACACGACCGGCTTCTCCGAGGCGGCGGAGGCCGCGCGCGGCGCCGACTGGGAGGCGCTCGAGACGGCCGCCGGGTGCTCGCGCGACGAGATGCTCGCGTTCGCACGCGAGCTGGCTGACGCGGAGAAGGCGGTCCTCGTCTGGTCGATGGGCATCACCCAGCACGCGTGCGGCGAGGACAACGTGCGCGCGATCGTGAACCTCGGGCTGTCCCAGGGCTTCGTGGGGCGCGAGGGCTGCGGGCTCATGCCGATCCGCGGGCACTCAGGGGTCCAGGGCGGGGCGGAGATGGGGTGCTACGCCACGGCGCTCCCGGGTGGGGTCTCGTTGACCCCGGAGAGCGCGGCGGAGTGGTCGTCGACGTGGGGCTTTGAGGTCCCCGCGGTCCCCGGCCGCACCGCGCCCGAGATGCTCGACGCGGCCGCCGACGGCGACCTCGACGTGCTGCTCTCCGCCGGCGGCAACTGGATGGAGGTCCTGCCCGACCCGGTCTGGGTCGAGGCGGCGCTGGAGCGGGTCGGGCTGCGCGTCCATCTCGACCTCGTGTTGACGCCGCAGATGCTCGTGGGCGGCGGCGACGTGCTGATCCTCCCCGCCGCGTCCCGGTACGAGATCCCCGGCGGCTGCACCTCGACGAGCACCGAGCGGCGCATCATCTTCTCGCCCGAGATCCCCGGGTCGCGCGTGCCGCGCGCGCGCGGGGAGTGGGAGGTCTTCGGCGACATCGCCGCCCGGGTCCGGCCCGAGGTGGCGGGCGCCGCGCGGTTCGCGTCGACCCAGGCCGTGCGGGACGAGATCGGCGCGCTGGTCGAGCTCTACGCGGGCATCGAGACGCTGCGCGAGAAGGGCGACCAGATCCAGTACGGCGGCCGGCGCCTGTGCGAGGGCGGGGTGTTCCCGCTGCCCGGCGGCCGGGCGCGGTTCGTCGCGGCGACCCCGGCGCGGCCCGTGGCGCCGCGCGAGGGCGAAGCTCGGCTGCGGGTCACCACCCGGCGCGGCAAGCAGTTCAACTCGATGGTCCACGAGGACGGCGACGCGATCACGGGCGCGGCCCGCGAGGACGTCCTCCTCGCGCGCGAGGACGTCGAGCGGTTCGGTCTGGCCGATGGCGACCGCATCCTGCTGCGCAACGAACAGGGCGAGCTGGCCGGACGGGTCCGGGTCGTCGAGCTGCGCGAAGGCAACGCGCAGGTGCACTGGCCCGAGGGCAACGTGCTGCTGGACCGCCACGCGCGGTCGCCTGAGGCCGGGGTGCCGGACTACAACGCGTGGGTGACGGTCGAACGCGTGTAGGGCGTCACCACCCCCGCGTGCCCGGCCCGCCCTTGAACGGCCCGGTGATGTCGGCGGTCACCCAGCCGCCGTAGAAGTCGCCCTCCTGCGCGGCGACCCGTTCGTCGTCGAGCCAGCAGCCGTCGACCCGTCCGGGGTAGAACGCCACGTGGTCGCGCAGCGCCTCGTAGGCCGGGACGGGTGCCCCGTAGGTCCACGCGGCCAGACCGGAGACGGGCCCGTCCGGGTCGACGAGGTCGAAGTACGAGGCCACGCCCTTGAACTCGCAGTACGTGGAGGCGTCGGCGACCTCGTGCAGCCGTGACATGTCGACGTCCCGCGGCGGGATGTAGATGACCGGCGGGTGGCTGGTCTCGAGGACGCGCAGGGCCGAGGCCGACGCCGCGACGATCGCCCCGCCATGCTCCACGCGCACCCGGCGGGTGCACGGCTCGACCCTCGGGGGTCGCGGGTAGTCCCACACGGATTCCGTCATCACTGCTCCTACGGCCGCCGGGCACGATCGGTTCTGCGGTTTCCCCCGCACAGGAACCGGAAAAGGCCGCACACCCCGCTCGGTACGGTGTAGCCATGAGTTCTCGAGCAGAGGAGAAGGCCGCCCGCCGCGCAGAGCGCGAGGCGGCCCAGGCGAAGCAGCAGGCGTCCGCCCAGCGCAAGAAGCGGCTGTCGATCCTCGGCGGGGTCGTGGCACTGGCCGCCGTCGTGGTCGTCGGCGCGATCCTGATCAGCCAGTCCGGCACCGAGGACAGCGAGCCCGGCGGCTCGGCGGAGGGCAAGGCGGCAGCCGCGCTCGTCGGCGGGATCGCGCAGGACGGCCTGGCGCTCGGTGACCCCGACGCCCCGCTGACCATCGAGGAGTACGTCGACTTCCAGTGTCCCTTCTGCGGCCAGTTCAGCCGTGAGGTGTTCCCGACCGTGCTCGAGGAGTACGTGCGCACCGGCAAGGCGCGCGTCGTGCTGAAGCCGCTGACCTTCCTCGGCGAGGACTCCGTCACCGCCGCCCGCTTCGCCGTCGCGGCGGGCGAGCAGAAGCGGACGTGGCAGTTCACCGAGGCGTTCTCCGCACAGCAGGGTGAGGAGAACTCGGGCTACGTCACCGACGACTTCCTCCGCGCGGTCGCCGCCGACGCCGGGGTCGACTACGACGCCGCCGTCGAGGCGCAGGGCAGCGAAGCGGTGACGAAGACCCTGAACGACGCGCAGCTCGAGGCCAGCCGTAAGGGCCGGGACTCGACGCCGTCCTTCGCCATGGGGCCGACCGGCGGGGAGATCGAGGCGGTCGACGCCAACCCGCTCGACATCGGGGAGTTCACCGAGCAGATCGACGAGCAGCTGGCGGCGGCCGAGAAGTGAGCGAGCGCGCGCTGCGCATCGTCATCGGGGTCCTGAGCGTCGTCGGCATCGGCGTCGCCGGGTACCTCACGTACGTCCACTACGCCGACATCGAGCCGATCTGCACGGCCGGCGGCGAGGGCGGCTGCGCGAAGGTCCAGGCCTCGGACCAGTCCGAGCTCCTGGGCCTGCCCGTCGCGCTGCTGGGCCTTGGCGCGTACATCACGCTGCTCATCTGCGCGGTGCTGACGACGGAGTGGGCGCGCATGCTGGGCGCGCTGACCGCGCTCATCGGGGTGGGCTTCAGCGCCTACCTCACGTACGAGTCGGTCTTCCAGATCGAAGCCACGTGCCAGTGGTGTCTGACCAGCAGCACGATCATGGTCTTCATGGCCGGGCTGTGCACGTGGCGGCTGCTGCGGGCGCCGGTGGACGGCGCCCGCAGCGACGAGCTGCCAGTCGGCTAGCGCGCCTGACCCTTGACGGTCGCGACGCCGAGCGTGACCTGCGGCACGGTCGTGTTGAGCGCGCCGCTCAGCGCCGAGGCACCCGCGGCGTTGACCTTGGCGACGACGTTGCTGACCGTCACGTTGCGGCCGCTGACCTGGACCCGGGCGTTGGACGCGTCGAGATCGACGGCCGGGGCGGGCGTGCCGCCGTTGACCTGGAGCAGGAGCTTCGGGAGCTGGATGTCGAAGTTCGTCAGCTCCACGCGGGTCGCGCCGGCCGTGAGGCTGATGCCGCCGCTGTGCTGGATCGAGCCGGCGAGGGTCTTGGCGTTGACCTTGCCGCCCGTGATCGGGAACGACGCGGTCGTGCCGGCCAGCGTCGCCGGCGCGATGATGCCCGGCGAGACGCCGAGGCCGCCGAGCGCCGCGAGCGTGCCCCCGTCCAGGGCGAGGTCCGTCTGGCCGCCGGCGAAGATGATCTCACCGAACTTCGCCTCGCTGCGCACCGTGCCGAGCTTCAGGCCGCTCTTGAAGAGCTTCACGCCGAAGTAGCGGTTCAGCGCGGTCGCGCCGGTGCCGTTCAGCGACGCGACGATGCCGCTCGCGCCCGTGTTGATGCCCGTCCGCTTGATCTTCGCCTTGCTCGTGTTCAGCGAGATGATCGTCGCGCGGGAGCCGCCGTTGACCACGGCGCTCAGCGTCGAGCGCGAGCCGACCTTCACCTGGAAGCGGGTGAGCGACAGCGTCTTGCCGCCGGCACGGAACCGCAGCCCGCCGGTGTGGTTCAGCGTGCCCGCGTACGTCCGGGGATCAAGGGATGAGCCGGACGGGGCGACCGCGAACGTCAGGCCGCTTCGGCTGTTCTTCGCGGGCTTCACCAGCGAGACGCCGATGCTGTTGGCGCGCAGGACGCGGGCCGTGCCGGTGTCGAGCTTGAGCATCGTCTGCCCGCTCGCCACATCGGCGCTGGTGTCGGACTGGGCCTGCGCGCCGGGTGCCCCGATGAGGGCGGCGGCCGCGCCGATCGCGACGGCCGAGGCGGCCGTGCGGCGGATCGTGGTCGAGGTCATGGTGCTTGGTCCTCCAGGATGGGAGTTCGGTGCGAACGCTGGGCTGTCCGTGGCGAGCGGGCTTGCCGGTTCGCACGGAGTCGCTCCTGGCGCGGGCGCACTCGCCGGAGCAGGTGGACGCGCCACATTGCGGTCCACCGGACGGGGCCCGAACCGTTCGCTCCCCGGCTCCCGTAGATCCCGATGTGGAAGCCAGTCTCCTGTCGCCGCCCACGCAAGCGGCGCGCGAACCCGTCAAGCTCTCGTCCATGACGACTGGGGCTCGACGACCCGATCGCGCGGAGAAGAAGCTGGCGGCCCGCCTACGCAAGCGCGACTCCACCGTCATGACCGAGATCTACGAGCACTACGGCCGCCTCACCTACGGGTACCTCGCCCGCACGCTCGGGGATCCCGCGCAGGCGGAGGACGTCCAGCAGCAGGTCTTCCTCGAGGTCTGGCAGCGCGGCCCGACGTTCGACCCCGCGCGGGCGAGCGCCGCGACGTGGATCATGACCATCGCGCGCAGCCGCGCCGTCGATCACCTGCGCAAGCGCATCCCCGAGCCCAGGGATCCCGCGGGCTCCCTCGCCGTGCTGGACCAGCAGTCCGCGGCCAGCCCGGTCGAAGACCTGCACGAGCAGTGGCGGATGGCCGCGCTGCTCGCCGACCTTCCCGAGGAGGAGGCCGAGGTGCTGCGCATGCGCTTCCACCTCAACCTCAGCCAGAGCGAGATCGCCGAGCGCACCGGGATCGCGCTCGGCACGGTCAAGACGAGAATGGCGCGCGCGCTGGAGCGCCTGCGCGAAGAACTGGAGTACGAGGAGGTGGCGCAGTGAGCGAGCGCCGCGACATCACCACGGACGACGTGATCCGCAGGCTGCAGCAGCTGCCCGGCGACGCGTGGCAACCGCCGGACGCCCCGCCGCTGCGCATCGACTTCGGCGCCCTGCCCGACGCGGCACCCGTGCCGGCGGCCTCCGCGCCGCGTGCGCCGCGTGCCGGGCTGCGCGCCTGGCTGGCCGGCTCGTTCACGTTGCGCCCCGTCACGGCGGCGGCGATGGCCAGCGTGCTGCTGCTCGTCGGCGTGGCCGGCGGTCTGCTGGTGGCCGGCGGCGACGATGCCCCGGTCCCCGGAGAGCAGGTGCAGCTCGCGGCGCTCCCCGGTGCGCCCGGCGCGACGGCGACGGCCTCGATGGGCGGTGACCTCGACGGCATGGCCCTGGAGGTCAGCGGACTGCCCGCCTCCAAGCCCGGGGAGTTCTACGAGCTGTGGGCGCTGAACAGCCCGGACGACCTGGCGCCGATCGGCACGTTCCGGGTCGGAGAGGACGGGACGGCCGACGTGCAGTTCGCCCTCGGGATCGACCCGGCGAAGTACGCGGCCCTGGACGTCAGCGTCGAGCGTGAGGACGGCGACCCGGGCCACTCCGGCGACTCGCTGCTGCGCTCCGAGATCGCGTCGGCCTGACCCCGGTTGCACCGCGGCTCGCGGCCGGGACATACTGTCCCATGCTCGAGCCCGGCCAGATCGTGCGCAGCCCCCGCGGGACGGTCGTCGAAGTGCTCGAGAACACGCCCGAGCGCTTCCGGATCCGTCGCACGTTCCCGCCGGGCACCGGGGCGGGCAAGGCGCACTACCACCTCGACGGCAGCGAGCGGTTCACGGTGATCGAGGGCTCCGCGGTCGGGTCGGTCGACGGCGAGGACCGTCTGCTGACAGCCGGTGAGGTCATGGAGGTCGCCCCCGCGACGTCGCACGTCCACCCGCACCCGATCGACGGGCGGGCGGTCATCGAGCACGAGATCTTTCCGCGGCCCGACTTCGTTCCCGTGTTCTTCGGGTCCTACCTGACGTGGCTCGAGGAGGGGCGCTGCGACGCCCAGGACGAGCCGACGATGTCGCAGGTCATGGCGATCCTGCGCGTCGCCCACGGGAACACCTGGGTGACGGGGGTTCCCATCGCCGCGCAGAAGGGCGTGGCGGCCCTTGTCGGGCGGATGGCCGCGATGCGCGGGTTGCGTCCCGTCGTGCCGAGTCGCTGAAAGGTCGGAGAACCGGTCTCGCCGGGTAGGGTGGAAGCTCCCACCTGACACAGACTTCGCGAGGACCCGACATGGCCACGAACAGCTTCGACGCTCGCCAGACCCTCACGGTCGGCGACCGCGCGCTGGACATCTATCGCCTCGATGCACTCCAGGCCAAGTACGACGTGGCGCGCCTGCCGTTCTCCCTGAAGATCCTGCTGGAGACCCTGCTGCGCACCGAGGGCCAGGGGGCGGTCGACGCCGACGACATCGTCGCGCTCGCCACCTGGGACGCGAAGGCCGCGCCCAGCAAGGAGATCGCGTACACGCCCGCGCGCGTGGTGATGCAGGACATCACGGGCGTCCCCGCGGTCGTCGCCCTCGCCGCGATGCGCGACGCGATGGCCGCGCTCGGCGGCGAGCCCGCGAAGATCGAGCCGCTCGTCCCGGCCGAGCTCGTCATCGACCACTCCGTCCAGGTCGACGTCTTCGGGACGCGCGACGCGTTCCTCATCAACGCCGAGAAGGAGTTCCAGCGCAACCGCGAGCGCTACCAGTTTTTGAAATGGGGCATGCAGGCGTTTGACACCTTCAAGGTCGTCCCGCCCGGCATCGGCATCGTGCATCAGGTGAACCTCGAATA
>SYBY01000471.1 GCA_005788585.1 Actinomycetota bacterium
CGGCCTTGCCCAGGTAGGCGGCGGCGCCGAGGTTCTCGACGGTGGCGGCGAGTTCCAGCACGGCCATGCGGCTCTCCAGCGGGAACGTCGTCTCCGGTGCCGCGACGGGGTCGCCGCCGAGCTCCGTGATGGTGCTCTTCAACGCCTCGACGTGGGCGGCCTCGGACTCGCCGAACTGCTTGGCGAGGTCGAGCTCCGCGCCCTTGAGCAGGTCGGCGGCCACGACCTTGTCGTAGAAGTCCGCCTCCAGGTACTCGAGGGTCAGGGCGTAGTTGAGGATCGCAAGATCCCCACCCATCGCGGAGGTCGTCGACGTGGTGCTGGTCGACGCGCTCCCACTCTCATCATCGTCGCCGCAGGCGGCGAGCAGCAGGGCGCTGCCGGCCGCACCGCTCACGCCGGCGACCTGCAGGAAACGGCGCCGGGAAGTGGCGTTCGGGGAATCCACGCTGTTGGTCCTTTCATCGGGGGTCCAGCGGACTACCCGGGCCTTCCGACGGCCGCAGGCGGGTGGTTCACCGCGATGACGGCCGACGCGCCAGGCCTATGCACGCCGACGAGGCCGGCGCGCGGGCGCCGGCCTCGAGGGACGTCTCGGGATGGGGATCGGCTAGGACGCGGGGATCGCGGTCGGGACGCAGATCGCGTAGGCGCGCAGGATCCGGTCGGTGCCCGTCACGTTCCGGCCGGCGACCTGCCAGCCGGTGGCGTCGCTGACACCCGGCTGCGCGGGGACCGGCATCGAGGCCGACAGGAACGCGCGGTCGAGCGCGGTCGGGTCGTTGCCGCCGTTGAGCACCGGGATGAGCCACGCGCCACCGCCGCCGATGGCGCGCTCGCCCGCCGGGCAGCTCGCGGTCTGCGTGCGGGGCGTGCCCCCGCCGAGTCCGGACAGCGCCGGGGAGTCGGAGAACACGTAGCGGGTCTGCGAGGGCATGATGCCCGTGAGCGTCGACTCGTTGACGTCCTGGCCGGTCAGCGAGTTGTCCTGGACGTCGGCGCCGGTCAGCGAGCCGTTCTCGACGTCCTGGCCCTGCACGGTCTCGTTGGCGATGTTGCCGCCCGTGAGCGTGTTGTCGGCGACGTCCTCGCCGCGGACGGTGCCGTTGAGGAGCTTCAGCGACGTGACCTGGCCGTCGCCGATCTTGTCCGCGCTGACGCTGCCGAATGCCAGGTCGGGGGCGCGGACGGTGCCGTTGCGGATGTCCGACGAGTTCACGGCGCCGGCGCGGACGTCGTTGCTGTCGACCATGTTCTTGCCCGGAAGGGCCGACGCGGTGCCGCCGAGCGACAGCACGAGGGCACCGGTGACGAGCAGGAGACCGGGGGAACGACGGGAGATGGAGCGCATGGGGGTCCTCCGTGGAGGTTGTGGGGGAGGGGGGAGGTGCGCCATCCATGCTCCGCTCCGAACGGCCCGTATTCCGCCCACCTCGCGGCGCTCGCACCGTCACCTTGCTGACAGTTCTTCGGAACCTCTTCACCAGGGCTGTCGGACGGCTTACGCCCGGCTGGTCCCATCGCCTCGTCCCGTCCCACCGGCTGAGGAGTCACCTGTCGTGTTCTACGTCCAGTACGCATTCGCCGAGCTGCGGCGCCGGTCAGGCCGCACGGTGCTCACCGCGCTCGGTCTCGGCGTCGGCGTGGCGCTCGTGGTCTGCGTCGGCGCGCTCTCACAGGGTCTCGACGACGCGCAGGAGGAGGTCCTGCGTCCGCTGACCGGCGTGGGCACGGACATGAGCGTCACCCGCCCGATCGAGATCGAGGGCGGTGACGGCGGTGCGCGGCTGGGGCAGGGCGGCGGTCCCGGCGCAGGCCTGTCGGAAGCCGAGCGCGAGCAGCTCCAGGAGGAGAACGGCGCCGCCCGCGTGGCCCTCACCGACCTCGGTGAGCCCGGCGAGTCGTTCAGTCAGGACAGCTTCGTCAGCACCTCCCAGCTCAGCTTTCCCGAGGACGAGGTCGAAGCGATGGCGGGCCTGGACGGCGCGAAGGCGGTCGCGGGCGGCCTGACGCTCTCGGCCATCCACGTCGAGGGCACGGTCCCCGAGGCCGGCCAGAACCAGTTCGGTGGACCCGGCGCCGGAGGCGGTCCCCCGGAAGACCTCGACTTCGAGTCCCGCACGATCACGGGCGTCGACCCCGCCCAGCCCGACCTCGGCGGCGTCACGCGCGGCCAGGTCAGCACCGGCGCGTGGTTCGACCCTGACGCGAAGCCCTACGAGGCGATCCTGACCGCGTCCTACGCCCAGCGGCAGGGCCTGGAGGTCGGCGACACGTTCGAGATGGCCGAGAAGGAGTTCACCGTCGTCGGGCTGTCCGATGCGCCAATCGGCGGACAGGCGAGCGACATGTACGTCGAGCTGGCGACGCTCCAGCGCCTCTCCGACCGCAAGGGCCGCGTGAACACCGCGTACGTCCGCGCCGAGGACGCGGACAGCGTGTCCGCGCTGAGCACCGAGATCGCGTCGACGGTCCAGGGCGCGTCGGTGACGACCGCGAGCGACCTGGCCGAGCGCGTCGGCGGGTCGCTCGTCGACGCCCAGGACCTCTCAGGCCGGCTCGGCACCGCACTCATCGCGATCGGCCTGCTCGCCTCGGTCGCGATCGCGTCGCTGCTGACGCTGTCGTCGGTGACCAAGCGCGTGCGCGAGCTCGGCACCCTGAAGGCGCTGGGCTGGAAGCAGGGGCTCGTGGTCCGCCAGGTGACCGGCGAGTCGCTCGCCCAGGGCGCGCTGGGCGGGGTGGTGGGGGTCGTGCTCGGTGTCGGC
>SYBY01000472.1 GCA_005788585.1 Actinomycetota bacterium
CCGGGGAAATGCAGGTCTCAACCTCATGCCGCCGGTGGGTCTTGATCCAATCAATGTCGTTCAGCCGGCATCTCCAAAAGTGGAGAACGGTGTTGATCGCGTCCTCCTTCGTGGCCGACGAGTTGACATACCGCTTCAAGACCTTGCCCCTGTAAGACACCTCAATCACCCAATCAGAGGCTGTGGTAACGACAGGCCACCGACCAACAGGCTGACCGACTCGGGTTACGCGGCGCATTTAGACCCAGGTTAGCGTGTACCGGCGAGGCCGCCGCGCCCACCGCCGACGCCGTGCGCCTCGCCGAGCTGGTCGGCGGCGACGAACCGGGTGCCTCGCTCGCCCGGGCGCTGCTCGCCACCGCGTGGGTCGTCGACGACCTCGACGCCGTGGCCGACGACTTCACCGGCATCGCCGTGACCCGCACCGGTCGCGTGTGGGACGCCCGCACGGGCGAGCTGCGCCAGGCCGCGGAGGCCGGCGAGGAGCGCGTGCTCGCCGAGCGCAACCGCCGCGACGAGCTGATCGCCGCGTCCGAGGCCGCCGTGCAGGCCGAGCAGGCCGCCAAGACCGCCGCCGAGCGGACCGGCGAGGCGGTCACTGCGGCCGACCTCACCCGCGAGAAGGCCGACGACGCCGTCCGCGAGATCGACCGTGCCCGCGCCGCCGCCGAGGAGGAGGTCCGCCGGGCCGCCTGGCTCATCGAGCAGCGCCGCAAGGCGCCCGAGGACGGCGCGGCTGCCGTCAGGCGCGCGCAGCTCGACGGCGAGCTGCAGGCCGAGCGGCGCAACGGCGAGCGCGCGGCGCGTCAGCGCGAGGAGCGAACGCAGCGCATCGCCCTGCTCGAAGGGCGCATCGCCGCGGACAGCGAGCTGCAGCCGGTCGCCGAGCGACTGGCCACGGCCTTGGAGCACGTCATCGCCGAGGTCGCCAACCGGGTCGAGGCGCTCGAGGCCGAGCTCGCCGCCGACCGCGCCGCGGGCGAAGGCGTCGCCAGCGCGCTGCGCGCCTGCGCGTCGAAGGAGGCCGAGCTCCAGCGGACGCTGCGCGAGCGCGGCGACCAGGTCACCAACGCCGAGGTGCGCGCCCAGCGCGAGCGCGACCGGTCTGCCGACCTCACCGGCGAGCTCTCAGAGGTCGCCGAGCGGCTGGGCTTCGAGGCCGAGGCCGCGACCGAGGCGCTGCCCGACGAGAAGGTCCACGACCTCAAGCAGCGCATCGAGCGCCTCGCGCGCCGCCGGGAGCAACTTGGCCCGGTCAACCCGCTGGCGAAGGCCGAGTACGAGGAGGCCGTCGCGCACGTCGAGGAGCTCGAGACCCAGCGCACCGATCTCGAGACCGCGCTGCGCGAGCTCAAGACGCTGATCCGCGACACGGACCGCCAGATCCGCGAGACCTTCGAGGAGACGTTCACGGCGGCCGCGAAGAACTTCGAGGAACTCGCCCAGCACGTGTTCCCGGGCGGCCGCGGACGGCTGCGGCTCGTCAAGGAGGAGATCCCCTCCAAGCCCGTCCTCGGGGGCCAGCAGGCCGACGCGGGCGACGAGGCCGCGCAGGAGGCTGCCGCCGAGGCCGAGGCGCTGGCCGAGGAGCACGCCGAGAACGAGGACGAGCTGCTCGGCGTCGAGATCGAGATCACTCCCGCGGGCAAGGCGATGAAGCGCCTGACGCTGCTCTCCGGCGGCGAGAAGTCGATGACCGCGCTCGCGTTCCTGTTCTCCGTCTTCCTCGCGAAGCCGTGCCCGTTCTACATCCTCGACGAGGTCGAGGCTGCGCTCGACGACCTGAACATCACGCGCTTCCTCGATCTGCTGGAGAAGTACTCCGACCGCGCGCAGTTCATCGTCGTCACCCACCAGAAGCGCACGATGGAGGCCGCCGACGTGCTCTACGGCGTCTCGATGGGCGCCGACGGCGTGTCGAAGGTCGTCTCGCGCAAGATGCCCGAGCGGACGGCGGTCAGCGCGGCGTGACGTCGCGGGCCGCGTCGCTGCGGCCGAGGTGCACGAGCAGGTCGGTGGTGGAGACCCGCCGGTAGGAGCGCAGCGCGAGGCTCAGCGCGTCGGGGTCGTCGTGCAGGGCGTGCACGAGCGTGTCCATGATCACGTCGTCGATGAGGACGAAGCCACCGAGATACGCCTCCAGGGGCATCCCTGCGTACGGGCCGGACCCGACACGCTGCTGGGTGTTCCGCAGGCGGCGGTCGTGGTCGCCGGTGAACAGCGAACGGACGTAGGCGTGCAGGCGGCGCCGCAGCGCATCGGCGTCGGGACGCATCGCCATGCGCTGGGCGGTGACCTGCTGACCCAGGACGTGGTCGCAGACCTGGTCGGCCAGCTGGTTGGGCGAGAGCCCGGTCGATTCCACGGCGGCGCGCAGGCGGGCGACGTGGTGGGGACGCAGATCGGTCTCTGCGGCGAGCGGGGAGGAGAGGGGGGCGGTGGCAGTCACGGTCGATCCCATAATAGTTGGACGTCCGTACAAGTATCGGCCGTACATTCGTCGTCCTTGACCTCCCGAGAACCGTGGGGGCGGGCGTTTCGCATATCGTCGCCGCCGCGATGGCCCGAGACTGGAACGACCTCTTCATCCTGCCCGACGGCGCGACGGGCGCTGCGGCCTCCGAGCCCGAGGGCGAGCAGCGGCGCGGGTTCTTCCGCCGCCTGCGCC
>SYBY01000072.1 GCA_005788585.1 Actinomycetota bacterium
GGAGCCGATCCCCGAGCGCGAGTACGTCGTGCCGCGGGAGTCGATGGTCGACGTCACGCAGTCGATGGCCTGCATCCAGTGCGGCGCCTGCGTCTCGGACTGCCTCTCGATGGAGGCCGACCCGCTGTTCGTCGGCCCGGCGGCGCTCGCCAAGAGCTACCGCTTCGTCGGTGACCCGCGCGACGCCATGCAGGAGGTCCGCCTGAAGGACCTCTCCGAGGATCCCCACGGCATCTACGACTGCACGCACTGCTTCAAGTGCATCGAGGCGTGCCCCAAGGGCGTCGCGCCGATGTCGCAGATCATGCGGCTGCGCCGGATCGCGGGCAACGACCACCACATCGTCGACCGCAACAACGGCGAGCGTCACGAGCGCGCGTTCGTGAACCTCATCCGCGACCACGGCCTCCTGTGGGAGGCCGAGCTGCTGCCCCGTTCGCTGGGCGGCGACTCGTGGTTCGGCAAGTTCCACCCGGCCGCCGGCCAGGAGCTCGCCTCCTCGCTGCCGGTCATCGCCAAGGGCCTGCTGCGCGGCAAGGTCTCGATCGGCGGCGCGCTGAAGCCGCACAAGATCCCGGCCGAGGACCTCAAGCAGGTCCAGCGCATCTACGAGACCGTCGAGGGTCGCGAGGAGCGCGTCGAGTTCAACCTGTACATCTCAGGCAAGGACGAGGACCTGCTGCCGTCGTCGTCCGAGGCCACCGAGGAGGCGTCCGCCTGATGAAGGTCGCGTACTGGCCCGGCTGTGTCAGCCGTGGTTTCACCCCCGAGCTGCACGGCTCGATGGAGAAGGTCGCCCCGCTGCTCGACATCGAGCTCGTCCCGCTCGACCGCGCGTGCTGCACGGGCGCCGGCGTCATCGCCGAGCACAGCCAGGAGCTCGCCGACTCGCTGAACGCCCGCACGTTCGCCTTGGCCCAGCAGGTCGCCGGCGCGGACCTCATGATGAACATCTGCTCGACCTGTCAGGGCGCGCAGAGCGAGTGCCAGGAGCGTCTCGACGCCAGCGCCGAGTACCGCGCGCACATCAACGAGAACCTCGCGCCCGAAGGCCTCGAGTACCAGCCGAACATCGCGAACAAGAACTTCCTGTGGGTCCTGGTCGAGGAGATCGGCCTGGACAACCTGAAGTCGATGGTCAAGCGCCCGCTGACCGACCTGCGGGTCGGCCCGTTCTACGGGTGCTACATCGTGCGTCCGAAGGACCGCCTCGGGATCGACGGCGCCAACCCGCGTGACTCGTACCTCGAGCAGGTCATCGAGACGCTCGGCGGCACCACGGTCGACTACGCCGGCAGCCAGAAGTGCTGTGGGTTCCCGATCATCACGATGAACAAGCAGGTGTCGCTCAAGCAGGCCGGCACGCACCTCGCCGACGCGACCGACGCCGACGCGGACTGCCTCGTGACGCCGTGCCCGCTGTGCCACCTGAACCTCGACCTCCAGCAGCCGCTCGCCGGCCCGGTGGTCGGGCGGGACCTGAAGATGCCGGTGCTGCACCTGCCGCAGCTCGTCGGCCTCGCGCGCGGGCTCGACCCGAAGGACCTCGGGCTGAACAAGCACATCGTCAAGCCGACCGCGGTCATCGACTGGTCGACCTCGGTCGTGGGCGCCGTCGGCGCCGGCGCGGGCGGCTGGTAGCAACGATATGACCGCGAGCGCGCCAGTTCTGGCGCGCTCGCGGTTCAGTTGTTCGTCCAACGGACGATCCCCCGACTTCCGGTAGGGCGTACGGTTCGAGAGCCCAGCGCGTCTCTCACCCCGGTGGGCCGGCAGAAACCCCGATCCCGACGGAGCCCGTGCAGCCAGACTGGAACGCCGCGCTGGACGAAGCGTCCGACCTCCTGTGCGAGGGGGTGCTCCTTCACGCGCCGGACGGAACCATCGTCCAGTCGAATGCCGCGGCCCGGACGATCCTCGGCCTGACCGCCGACCAGCTGCACGGACACGCACCCTCGGACCCCGGGTGGGTCACCGTCGACGCGGACGGGCGAGTCCTGACGCCGGACCGGTTCCCCCGAGCCGTTGCCCAGCGCACGGGCATCACGCAGCGCGATGTCCTCGTCGGACTGCATCACCCCGCCGGGGACATCCGCTGGCTGTCTGTGACGGCTGTGCCGATCGGGACCGGACCTGACGGCGTCGTGGTGCGGCTTGCTGACGTCACCGCGCGTCAGGCGTCACACCGCGACCTCGCGCATCAGGCGCAGCGCATGGCCGACGTGGAGGAGATCGCGCTGCTCGGCACCTGGGAGTTCGAGCTGCCCGATCAGCGGCTGATCCTCTCCGACGGCATGTACCGGCTCCTCGGTCACACGCCCGACAGCCTGCCGCCCGAGCGCGCGACCTTCGAGCAGTTCGTGCTCACCGAGGACCGTGCCAGGGTGTTGGCCAGCCTCGAGGAGACCGTCGCCGCGGGCCGGGACTTCAACATCGTCCACCGCATCCGGCGTGCCGACGGGTCGGTCGGCACGTTCCGCGTCCGCGGCCGTCCCCAGGTCGACGACGGGGGCAACGTGGTGCGTGTCGTCGGCACGACCCAGGACATCACCGAGCCCGCACGGATGGAGCGCGACCTCGCCCGAGCACGCGACCAGCTGCGCGGCGTGCTCGACGCTGTGACCGAGCACGCCATCGTCGCGACGAATCCCTGGGGCGTCATCAGCGACATGAACCGCGGCGCCGAGCTGATGTTCGGCTATACGGCCGAGGAGATGATCGGGCGCACCCCGGGCGTCTGGCACGACCGCGACGAGGTCTTCGCCCGGGCCAAGGAGCTCGGGATCCCGCCCAGCCTCGACGTGTTCACGATGAACCCGCGGATGCACGCACCGGAGACCCGCGAGTGGACCTTCGTGCGCAAGGACGGCGAGCGCCGGCGGATGGTCATGACCATCACGGTCCAGCGCGACCACGACGACAAGGTCGTCGGCTACATCAGCGTGGCGCGCGACATCACCGAACCACACCGCGCCGAAGCCGCCCGGCGGCGGGCCGAGGCGCGCTTCCGCACCGCCTTCGACCACGCGCCGATCGGCGTCGGGCTCGTCGACCTGTCGACCGGGTCGCCGGGCCGGCTGCTCGACGCCAACCGGGCGCTCGCGCTGCTCGTGGGCCGCGAGGAGGACGAACTGGACGGCGTGACCCTCGCAACGCTGGTGCATCCCGAGGACGCGACCGCCCTCCAGGAGCGGTTGTGCGACCTGGCCAACCAGCGCCTGCCGAGCTTCCAGAGCGAGCTCCGCCTCATGCACCGCGACGGGCGGTTCGTCTGGGCGCTGCTCGGCGGCGCCGCCGACCTGGACCCGGACGGGTCGGACGAGTCGACCGCGGTCCTGCAGATCCTCGACATCACGGAGCGCAAGCGCTTCGAGGGCCAGCTGCAGTACCTCGCCGACCACGACCCGCTGACCGGCATGTTCAACCGGCGCCGCTTCGAGGAGGAACTCGAACGAGCCCTCGCGCACGCCGAGCGCTACCGCGTCCCGGGCGCGCTCATGGTCGTCGACCTCGACGGGCTGAAGGCCGTCAACGACACCCTCGGGCACGCGATCGGCGACGAGCTCATCGAACGCGTCGCGCGCCTCCTGCGCCACTCGCTGCGCACCAGCGACGTCGTCGCGCGCCTGGGCGGCGACGCGTTCGGGGTGCTGCT
This sequence comes from Actinomycetota bacterium, assembly GCA_005788585.1. The sequence continues at coordinate 3,656 of SYBY01000072.1, forward strand.
CCCCCAGCTGTCCGCCGACGACGCGGTGCAGGTCGCCGAGAAGCTCCTCGAGGAGCTGCGCGACGGCGGCGTCGTGCTCACCGCCAACCGGCATGGTCGCGTGACCGCGTCGATCGGCATCACCACCTGGGACGGTCCGCCGGCGCACGCGCCCCACGAGCTGCTCATCCAGGCCGACCTCGCGATGTACGCCGCGAAGGAAGCCGGCCGCGACCGCTTCGCGGTGCACGATCCCTCCGAGCACGCCGAGCACGAACCGCTCGGCACGGCCTGGCTGGACCGGCTGCGCGACGCGCTCGACGTCGAGGACGGCTTCGCCCTGCACGCGCAGCCGATCGTGCCGCTCACGGCCGACGATCCCGAGGACCTCGAGCGCTTCGAGCTGCTCGTGCGCATGCGCACCGAGGACGGCTCGCTGGTGCCTCCCGGGACGTTCCTCACGCTCGCCGAGCGCTACGACCTCGTGCAGCAGCTCGACCGCTGGGTCCTGGGCCGCGCCCTGGACCTCATCCGCCGGCGCGAGGCCGCAGGCCGCCCGGTGAGCCTGACGGTCAACCTCTCGGGACGGACCGTGAACGACCCCACGCTGGCGCGCGACGTCGAGCTTCTCCTGCGGGACGGGCCGATCCGCGAAGGCGCCCTCACGGTCGAGGTCACCGAGACCGAGGCCATCGTCAACATCGACCGGGCGCGCGTGCTGGCCCGTGACCTGCGGGCGCTGGGATGCCGCTTTGCGCTCGACGACTTCGGCGCCGGGTTCGCATCGTTCTACTACCTCAAGCACCTGGCGTTCGACCTGCTCAAGATCGACGGGGAGTTCATCCGCCAGCTGCCGATCACGCCGACCGACCGGCTCGTGGTGCGCGCGGTCGTCGACATCGCCAAGGCGATGGGCACCCAGACCTGCGCCGAGTTCGTCGGCGACGACGAGACCGTCGAGCTGCTGCGCGACCTCGGCGTCGACTACGGGCAGGGGTTCCACCTCGGCCGGCCGCGGCCGATCGAGGAGCTCCTGCGCGAGGGCGCCTCGGACGCACCTCACTAGCGTGGAAGGGGTGCCCCGCCCGCTTCGCCTGAGCGTCCTCGACCAGTCGCCCGTCGCCGCCGGGCGCTCCGGCGCCGACGCGCTGGCGGCGACGCTGGAGCTCGCGCGGCTCGCCGACCGCCTCGGCTACCACCGCTACTGGGTCGCCGAGCACCACGGCGGGGGCATGATCGCCGGGCCGAGCCCCGAGGTCCTGATCGGGCCGATCGCCGCGGCCACCGAGCACATCCGCGTCGGCAGCGGCGGCGTCATGCTGCCCCACTACAGCCCCCTGAAGGTCGCCGAGAGCTTCGGAGTGCTCAGCGCGCTGTTCCCCGGGCGGATCGACCTGGGCGTCGGACGGGCGTCGGGCACCGATCCGCTGACCGCCTTCGCTCTCCAGCGCGACCGGCGCGACCGCGCGCCCGACGACTTCCCCGAGCAGCTCGCCGAGCTTCTGGCGCACCTCACGGGCACCATGCCGTCCGACCACCCGTTCGCGCGCATCAGCGCGCTGCCCGACCCGGCGCTGCGACCGGAGCCGTGGCTCCTCGGCTCGTCGCCGCAGAGCGCGATCTGGGCGGCGGACCTGGGACTCCCGTACGCCTTCGCCGACTTCATCAACCCGCAGGGTGCGGGCATCGCCGCGTCCTACGTGGAGCGGTTCCAGCCGTCACAGTTCGCCGACACCGTGCAGCCCGCGGTCGCGGCCTGGGCGCTGGCCGCGGACACCGAGGAGGAGGCGCAGCGCCTCGCCGCTCCCGCCCGCCTCGCCTTCCGGCGGCTGCGCCGCGGCGCACCGGAGCCGATCGCCTCGGTGGACGACGCCATCGCCGTCCTGGAGGCCGAGGGGCGCGACCCGCTCGCGCCGTCCCGCGGCCGGCGCGAGATCGTCGGCACGCCCGAGCAGGTCCGCGACGGGCTGGCCGAGCTCGCCGACGCGTACGGCGCGTCTGAGGTGATCGTGGTGACGATCACGCACGACGAGTCAGCGCGGCGGCGCTCCTACGAGCTGATCGCCGGCGCGTTCGCGCTCGTCCCGGCCGCGTCGCGCGCCGCGGCCTGAAGCACCGCCCGCTGACGCTGCGGCACGACGCCCGGCGCCCGGCGGCCGCGGACCGCGTCGGTGACGCCCAGCGGGATGTGGAGCACCGGGTCGTAGCGCAGTGCCCGCGGGCCCCGCTGCGGGCGCGTCGCGACGATCGCCGCGGCGACGGGTCCGGGCAGGTCGTACCGCGCCCAGCGCGCCTGGTGCGCGGCCGCCAGCGCGCGCACCAGCCGTGCCGACCGGCGCCGGCCCAGGGTCAGGGTCAGGGTGAGTTCCGCGGAGGTCCCGGCGTCCGGACGGTGCAGGAGCACGCCGATGTGGACGATGCCGCGCGTGCGCCGGGTCGTCGCCCGGATGCCCGCGATCCGCTCGAGCTCGATGTGCGCGCTGTCCCCGTCGCGGCCGGGCCCGTGGACGACGAGCCGGCGGTCGGTCAGCGTGACCGTGAGTCCGTGCGTGCCGCGCCACCGGCGCCGCGCGAGCACGCGCGTGCTGCCCGGCGCCCGCTTGACCGTCGTGGCGGCGTGCGCCGGCCAGGCGCTGAGCCGCGTCTCGCCCGGCAGCAGCACCAGGACACCGCGCTCGTCGATGTCCGGGTACGCGCCGTCGCCGAGGCGCCGGCGGTCATGGGCGTACCCCAGGAGGACGAACCGCTGCGGGTCGCACCCCCGGAGGCCGTCATGGCCTGCGGGCGCTGGTGCGCGGCGCTCGGGGGTGCCCTGGACGAGTCGCAGGCGCGCCCCCTCTGATCGGCCCCCTCCGGTCATACACCAAAAGAAAGCACATTCAGCGCCCGGTGTGTGCTGACGTGGTGGAGGAACCCAGCGGACTCGTCCTGTCCATCGTGTCGAACACCATGGCTGACCGTGCTACCGTTCTCAGCGTCATGGACAACGTGTGAGCAGAGTTCCCGCCCGCGCCTCCTGCGCAGGCCAGCCGCACCCGTCCTGACCGCTGTCCTGGTGACCTCCGGGTCGCCCGCCGATCGCGCCGACGGGTGACGGGCGCATCACGCCCCGTGATGGACCGCCCGCGACCACGACCGCGAGAGGAGCCCCTATGCCC
>SYBY01000473.1 GCA_005788585.1 Actinomycetota bacterium
GGACCGCGTGCGCGTGCGTGCCTGGGCCGAGGTGGCCGGGCACTTCACGATCACCGACCCGCGTGCGCTGGACGGTCTGTCCCCGTTCTACGTGTGGACGCCCGACTACGCCCGCGAGCGGCTGGCGTGGAAGCCGCGCCATCCGCTGCACGTGGTGCTGCTCCGCACGTACCGCATCCCGCGCCCCGTCACGGTGCGCGTGAAGGACGAGTACGGCGGATGCCGCTCCTGGGTCCAGATCCAGCGGGATCTGCCCTTCGAGGGGACCCCGGTCCTCTGTGACGACGAGTTCGAGCGGGCCGCCGAGGAGATCGAAGCGATCTGCCGCGGCGCAGTTCCCGCGTTCGCGTAGTCCTGACGCGAGCATGCTGACCGCGCTCGCCGATGCCCAGGGCGTCATGTGCCTGGGCATCGGCGGGGGCGGAGACTGCGTCGGCGCGTACGCCGTGGCCGAGGTCTCCCGCGCCCTCGGCACCCCCGCCCACGCCGGCGGGATCACGTGGGAGCGCCGGCCGATCGACCCGCTTCCCGGCGCCCGGCACCTGCACGAGGTGCGAGACGCCGAGCCGCTGAACGACCTCGTCGCGCTCGCGCATGCGGGCACCATCGGCCCGCAGGGCGCCCGGTTCTGCGAGAGCCACCTCGCCGAGGCGACGGGCGAGCGCGTGGTGCTCGCCGACCCGAACCCGGGGCCTGCGGCACTCGGTGCCGCGTTGGCCGATGCCGCGCGCCGGCTGGACTGCGACCTCGTCGTCCTCGTGGACGTCGGCGGCGACGCGCTCGCCCACGGCGACGAGGCCGGCCTGGCAAGCCCGCTGGCAGACGCGCTGTGCCTGGCGGCAGCCGAGCACATCGACGGCGTCGCCACGCTCGGCGTCGTGATCGGCGCCGGCTGCGATGGTGAGTTGCATCACACAGAGGTCATGGCCCGCATCGCCGAAGTGGCAGCCGCGGGTGGCGGACGCGGAGCGGTCGGGCTCGAACCCGCGCTGCTGGACCGCGTCGAGCGTGCCGCGCGCGACGTGCCGACGGAGGCCAGCGCGCTGGCGCTCCAGGCCGCGCGCGGCCTGACCGGCGAGGTCCCGATCCGCAACGGCCGCCGGACCGTCGACCTCTCCCCCGTCGCCGCACTGGCCTTCGGCTTCGACGTCGCAGCCGCCATCGCCTCAGCGGCGAGATGCGCGGACGCCGTCAGGAACGCGACATCGCTGCAGCACGCCAACGAGCTGCTCGGCGCGCGGGGGATCCGCACGGAGCTGGACTACGAGACGGAGCTCGCGGGCACCTAGACCAGGAAGTGCCCGCCTCGGGCCTCACGCTCGAGGGCCTCACGGTGCTCGGGATGCGCCACGGCGATGAGCGCACGCGCCCGGTCGGCCAGCGACCGGCCCCGCAGGTCCGCGCACCCGTACTCGGTCACCACGTGGTCGACGGTGTTCTTCATCGTCGAGACCACCGAGCCCGGCGTCAGTGACATCCGGATCCGGCTCTGCCCGTCGTGCGTCGTGGCGTGCAGCACCACGAACGCCCGGCCACCCTCCGAGTACATCGCGCCCCGGGCGAAGTCCGCCTGCCCGCCGGTGCCGGAGTAGTACCGGCCGGCCACCGTCTCCGACGCGCACTGGCCGTACAGGTCGACCTCACTCGTCGCGTTGATCGACACGAAGTTCGGTTCGGTGCCGATCCGCCGCGGGTCGTTCACCAGATCGACGGGCAGCATCTGCACGCCCGGGTTGTCGTCCATCCAGTCGTACAGGCGGCGCGTTCCGAGCGCGAAGGTCGCGACGACCGTGTGCGGCCAGTGGCGCTTGTGCACGCCGGTGACGGCCCCGCCCTCCACGAGGTCGACGACGCCGTCGGAGAGCAGCTCCGTGTGGATGCCGAGATCGCGATGGTCGCGCAGCGCCGACAGCACCGCGTTCGGGATCGCGCCGATGCCGGACTGGATCGTCGCCCCGTGGGGAATCCGCTCGGCGATCAGCGCGGCGATCGCGTGGTCGCGCTCGTCCGGCTCGGCCGGCGGGACCTCCGCGAGCGGCACGTCATGCTCGCACCAGCCCACGACCTGCGAGAGGTGGACCTGGTTGAGGCCGAAGGTCCGCGGCATCTGCGGGTTGATCTCGAGGAAGACGGGCACCCGGCCGATGAGCCGCGCGACGTACTCCGCGTTCGTGCCCAGCGAGCACAGGCCGTGGTCGTCCGGCGGACTCGCCGTGGCGATGAGCAGCGAGCAGCGCGTGTGCTCACGCAGCAGCGTCGGCACCTCGGAGAAGTTGCTGGGCACGTAGTCGATCGTCCCCTCGTGGAACGCGCGGCGGCCGACCGCGGAGAGGAAGTAGGAGACGTGGCGCAGGTGACCGCCGAACGCGCCGTGGAGGTACGGGCGATCGCGCAGCACATGCATCTGATGCACCCGGACCGCCTCCAGCCGGTCGGCCGCCGCCTCCAGGGCGTCGAGGGTCGCCACTGGCTCGCCGGCCGCCATGGGCACGATCACGTCCGCTCCCGCGGCGACGTGCGCGAGCACGGTGTCGGGGGAACCGGGTGCAGGCAGTTGCGCCGTCATGACCTCAGACCTACCACAGCCGGCAGGTTCCGGGGTGTCGATCCCGAAACTGAGACGGTGCCCGACGCCTGGGTCGAGACCGCATCCGCGCATGTCGTCGCCCGGCACGACGGCCGGGACACGCGTGACGCCGAGCAGCTCGTCGGTGAGCTGGAGGCGCTGTGCGCCCGCACCGCGGACCTTCTCGGCATCGCCGTGCCCGACGAGATCGCCCTCGTCCTGCACGGCACGCCGCTCCAGCTCGACCTCGCCCAGCCTCCGCTGGCTCTGGTGCGCGCCGCGACGCACCCCGACGCCCGGAGGATCGTCGTCGGCTGGGCGCGTCCGGGCGCCATCCACGTCCTGGCACCACGCGTCCTGCGTGACCGGGCGGCGCACGACGGGCCGGACGAGCGTGAGTTCCTGCGCCTCGCGCCCGGCGCGTTGCTGGTGCAGGCGCTCGTGGGGTCGGCCAACCCGAAGCTCCAGTCCCGGCGGGCGCTGCTGCGCCCGAAGTGGGCGTGGCTGCTGTGGGGCGCCGGGCAGCTCATCGGTGGGCAGACCGCGTACGCCCGGGGCTTCATCCGCCGGCGCGTGCGCAGCGGCGAGCAGCCGTCGTTCCCGCCCGGACTGGGCGACGCGCCGCTGCTCGGCGGCTCGGTCCTCGACCTCCTGCGTCGCGAGGAGGGCATGGCTGCGGTCGGCAGGCTGCTGACCGACCCGCTGCCGCGTACGGCGGACGAGGCGTTGCGCACCGCGTTCGGCGGGCGCGCCACGATCCACTCCGCCGGCACCTGGCGGGCGCATCTCGCGCGCCTCGCCGAGGGCGCCGAGCGCTGACCGCCCTCAGCGGTTGCGCGCCTCCCACGTGAACGACGCGTTGGCCGACGTGCCCGCGGCCGACGGCGGCGCGTCCGCATCGACGGTGATGTCGAAGCGGTAGCTGTGCGTCTCGCCGTTGGACCACGCTTCCTTGACGGCCTGCGCGTCGTAGTAGGTCATGAGCTGCGCCTGGGTCAGCGCCTCCGTCGAGATGACGATCTCGTCGATGCTGCCCTTGGCGTAGGACGCGGCCCCGCCCTTCTTCATGAAGGTCCAGGACGTCGCGGCGGTCGTCGCGCCGATGCTGCCGGTGCTGTTGACCTCGACGCCGTCGATGTACAGCCGCGCGGTCGCGCCGCTCTTCGTCACGGCGACATAGTGCCACTGCGTGTCGCGCAGCTGGTTGGCGGGGATCGTCGTGTTGACCGTCGTCCCGCCCACGCGGTAGGAGAGCGTCGAGCCGTTGACGTACGGCAGCTGCCAGGCGTTGCCCGTGTCGCCGCCGAGGCCGTGGTCACCGGTCCCGCCGCTTGCGTCCCACTTGACCCAGGCGGCCACGCTGCCGTTCGCCCCGAGCGCGAAGTCGCTGTCCGTGACCGCAACGTGATCGTCGGTGCCGTCGAACGCGGCCGGTGTGTTGAACACCGGGAGGCCGGTGCCGCCAGGTGTCGCGCCGTTGTTGTACGTCCCGGCCGTGCCGAGCACCGTTGCGCTGACGGTATGGGTGAACGGCGTGAAGGCCGTCCCGGACCCCTCCTGCATCCGGTAGAAGCCGACGATGCCGGGCGCGTCCTGGATGACCTGGCCGTAGCCCGCGGCGGCCGCGGTCGAGATGTCGGCCTTGCCCTCGGCGTAGCTCGTGGGGAACCGGCTGAGCTTGCCCTTCCAGATGACGCCGTTGCCGTCGCCGTAGTAGTCGCGCGCGTCGGCGGTGAACCCGGCGCAGGAGTCGAAGGACGGCGAGGCATCGGTGCCGCGGGTGACGGTCAGGGTGAGATGATCGCGCGCCGCCCCGCTCGTCGAGCCGTAGAGCCGGACGTCGCTGTCGAGTGACCCGGCGCTCGCGACGCGGATGCAGCCGGCGTCCGTGGCCTCCGTCCCGGCGTTGCTGAGGGACAGCAGCGCGGTGCCGCTGTCGTTGTCCGACAGCGAGACCGTCCCTGCGCCGTAGCTGTTGCCCGCGTTGCCGGTCGTGACCGCGAAGACGGCATACGCCGCCGTCGCGGTCAGCGCCAGGACGACGGCGACGCCGATCACGACGACGCCACGCCGAGGGACGCGGCGCAACGCACTCACGAGCTCCGGGCCTCCCAGGTGAACGTCTGCGTCGCGGTCAGACCCTGAGCCGCGTTGTTGTCCTGCAGCGTCACCGTGATCTCGTAGACGTTCGAGGTGCCGTTCGTCCACGTGCCCTCGTTCAGCCCCGCGGCGTAGGAGTCCGGGAAC
>SYBY01000073.1 GCA_005788585.1 Actinomycetota bacterium
CGGTCGAAACCGTGAAGGAGGATGTCCAATGGGCGAAGACCCTCAGGTGATCCGTTCAGAGATCGAACAGACGCGCGAGCGCCTCGGCGAGACCGTCGACGCGCTGGGTGACAAGGCCGACGTCAAGGGCCGCGCCACGAACCGGGTGCGTGGTATGCGCGACCGGGTGACCGAGACCGTGACGGGTGCGGGCCATCAGGTCAACGAGGCCACGCCCGGCGCCGGCGAGGTCAAGCAGGGGGCCCGCCGGGCCGCCGGGATCGCGCAGGAGAATCCGCTCGGGCTCGCGCTCGGCGGGATCGCGATCGGCGTCCTCGCCGGCATGGCGCTGCCGACGACGCGGATCGAGGAGGAGCGCATCGGGCCGGTCGGCGAGCAGATGCGCGACGCGGGCCAGGAGGCGATGGAGCGCGGCGCCCACGTCGCGAGCGAGGCGGCGTCGAACGCCGTCGAGGCCGCGACCGCTGCGGCGAAGGGCACCTTCCAGGAGGAAGGCGCCAGCGAGGCGCGCGAACTCCAGGACTCGGTGCGTTCGTCCTAGCGCCAGAGCGGGTGCTGGGCCTCGCGGAGGTGCTCCGCGAGGCCGCGCGCCCGCGTCTCTCGGGACACCTTCGCGCCGGTCCCGCGCGTGCGGGTGACCGGCGCGCTGCCGCGGAAGACGACGATGTCCTCGTGGTGCTGATCCGGGTGCAGGTACCCACGGGCCCGCAGGGCGCCGGCGCGTTCGTGCACCAGCGGACCGACCGGCCCGCGGCGCCGCGCGACAACCGACGGATCGAGTCCTCCTGCCCGCATCGCGTCGAGCGTCCGGTCCACGCCGATGATCGAAGAGTGGACCATCAGCAACCGGCCTCCGGACCGGAGGTGATCGGCGGCTTCGGCGCAGATTCGCGTGATCAGCTCGCGTCCGTCGGTGCCCCCCTCCCAGGCGCGTGCAGCACCGCTCGGCACGGATGAGCCCTCGGCTGCGGCGGGGAGATAGGGAGGGTTGACCGTGATGAGGTCGACCCTGCGCCCGGCGAGCGGCGCGAAGAGGTCCCCGCGCCGCGTCTCGACCCGCACGCCGGCCACGAGGCCGTTGAGGCGCGCACACGCCAGCGCTCGGCGCGACACGTCGATGGCCGTGACCCGCGCGCCACGTCGTGCCGCTGCCACGGCCACGATGCCGGTCCCGGTGCAGAGATCGACGAGATCCGTGGCGCCGCTGATCGCTTCGCGCCTGACGGCATCGATGAGGAGGTCGGCGTCGCTGACGGGTCGGAAGACGCCGGGGAGTCGCAGAAGGGGCATGGCGCGCCGGTGCCCGGTGCCCGGCCCCATCAATCGCAGGTCCGGCGCGGGAGCCGCCGAACGACGCGGCGTCGCGGGCACCGGCGCCGGGTGACGCCGAGTCTGCGGTTCGAGGCCACGGTTCCCGGCACGCCGGGAACCGTGACGGCGCGAGCTGCACCGGGGAACCTCGCGTTTGGCCACGACCCGCCCGGGTACCGACGCGGCATGGACCCAGCGTCGTTCTTTCTCATGCTGATCGTCGCGGTCGTCCTCGTCGGCGGCGGGATCGTGCTGGTGGTGGCGCGGATGGCGGCCGGTGCCGGTCGTGACCGCGAGCCGGACGACCGGCGTCCCGTGCACCACGAGGTCTCGACGCCGTACCACGAGCACACCGACCTGACCGGCGCCGGCGGCGGGGACGTGGACCGGACGTCGTCCGCGACCGAGCACCAGGTCGAGGAGGGCGGCGAGGTTCCCCAGCCGGGGCCGCGGCGCTCTCCTCGATGAGGATTCCCGCACGTACCGTGCGGGGAACGGCCGGTGGGCTCGTCGTAGGGTTGACCGCCGTGCGTTGCGGGCATTGCGTGGGCCATGCACGCTCCGCGCTCCATATCCGCCGGTGTTGAGCGCCCTCCGGGCCAGGCAGCCGCCGCCCTCACCGTCGGACTCGAGGAGGAGGTGCTGCTCGTCGACCCGCGCTCGGGCGCGCCCGTCGCGTGTGCCGCCGAGGCGCTGCACCGGCTCGGGGGCGACCCGCGGTTCAAGGCGGAGCTCCCGGCCGGCCAGCTGGAGATCTGTCTCCCGCCTGCGCGGTCGGCGCCCGAGGCCGTCGCGGCGCTGCGTACCGCGCGCCATGATCTCGTGTCTGCGCTGGGCGAACTCGCGCGTCCTGCCGCCGCCGGGGTGCACCCGTGTGCGCCGGCCCGTGGTCCGCTGACCGAGGGCGAGCGCTATGAGGCGCTGCGAGCGGAGTACGGCGCCGTCGCCGAGCTGCAGCAGGTCTGCGCGCTCCAGGTCCACGTCGCCGTGGGCGACACCGCGCGCACGATCGCCGTGCACGACGCGCTGCGCGAATACCTGCCCGACATCGCGGCCCTCGCCGCCAACGCGCCCGTCTACGGCGCCCGGGACACCGGCGTGGCGTCCGTGCGCCCGCTGATCTCCCGGCTGCTGCCGCGCCAGGGGGTGCCGCCGGCGCTGGGTGACCCGCAGGCTTACGCCGCTGAACTGTCGTGGGGCGCGCAGGCGGGCGCCGTCCGGGACGCGACCCGCTGGTGGTGGGAGCTGCGCCCGCACCCCGTCCACGGCACACTCGAGCTGCGGGTGCCGGACGCGCAGACGACCCTCGGGCAGGCCACCGCCGTCATCGCGTTCGTGCACGCTCTGGTGGGCACGATCTGCGACGAGCTGGATGCCCGGGGCCCGCGCCCGCCGGTCCCGACCTGGCGCATCGAGGAGAACCGCTGGGCCGCCTGCCGCGACGGGCTCGGCGCGACCGTCACGGACGTGCGGACCGGGGTGCACGAACCGGTGGCCGATCGCCTGCTCGACCTGGTCGCGTGGGTGGGTCCGGCCGCGGCCCGGCTCGGCTGCGCGACGGAGCTGGCGACGGTCGGCGAGCTCGTCGCCTCCGGTGGTGGCGCGGCCGCGCAGCGGCGAGAGGCGTTCGCGCACGGCGTCGCCGCGCTCCCCGGGCGGCTCGCCGACCGGTTCCTCGACGACACCGTGTGACGCTGCCCGTGTGTCGCCGGCGGCGACGCACGGGTAGGGGGAGACCGTGACCATGCTTCCCGCCCCCCGCGGACCCATCTCCGCGTACCTGCTCGACGCGCTGCGCGATCCGGTGGGATCGCTGCCGCCGCTGCCCGTGGTGGCGCTCCCTGACGACCCGCGCACCGACGAGGACCTGCAGCTCGCGCTGTACGTCGCGTATGAGCTGCACTACCGCGGCTTTGCCGAGGTCGACGACCGCTGGGAATGGGACCCGGCGCTCCTCGGGCTTCGCGCGACGCTGGAGCGGGCGTTCGAGGACGCGCTGCGCGCGACCGTGCCCCAGCCTGATCCCGTCGCGCCGCGCGACACCGACGCCGCGCTGCGCGAGATCACCGAGCACGGCGAGGATGCGCCGTCCCTGTCGAAGTTCATCCAGCGTGAGGCGACCGTCGACCAGCTGCGCGCGTTCCTGGTGCACCGTTCGGCCTACCAGATCAAGGAGGCCGACCCGCACTCGTGGGCGCTCCCGCGGTTGTACGGGCGCCCGAAGGCCGCGATGGTCGAGATCCAGGCCGACGAGTACGGCGGCGGGCGCCCCGACCGCATCCATGCCGAGCTCTTCGCGCGGGCGCTGCGTGCCACGGGACTCGACGACACGTATGGCGCCTACGTCGACGTCATCCCGGGCGTCACACTGGCCACCGTCAACCTGATCTCGCTGTTCGGTCTGCACCGCCGGCTGCGCGGCGCGCTCGTCGGCCATCTCGCGGTGTTCGAGATGACATCGTCGGTGCCCAACGGGCGCTACGCGGCCGGCCTCCGGCGGTTGGGGTTCACAAGCGAGGGCGCGACGGCGTTCTTCGACGAGCACGTCGCCGCCGACGCGGTGCATGAGAGCATCGCGGCCGTCGATCTCGCCGGCGGCCTTGCGGTGCAGCAGCCCGATCTCGCGGCGGACATCCTGTGGGGCGCCGCCGCGCTCGTCGCGACCGATGCGGCCTGGTCCGAGCATCTCCTCGCCGCGTTCGCGCGCGATGAGACCGCGCTGCTGGACCGCGCGCCCGTCGCCTCAGCGTGAGGAGCGCTGTTCTGCCGCGCCCGGCGCCGAGAACCGCGTGAGGCGGTGCGAGCCGTCGCAGAACGGGCGCTGGCGCGAGTGCCCGCAGCGGCAGAGCGCGACCGTCGTGCGGTCGATCTCGATCTCGGCGCCGTCCTGGTCGAGCATCGTGAACGGGCCGCGCACCAGGAGCGGGCCGTCGCGGTACGGCGTGATCGTGACGGGCTGGTCGCGCCGGCTCATGCGGTAGCCCGCGCCCAGATCATCGCGCCGAGGCGGCGGACGCTCTCGGTGTTGCGCAGCCCGATGAGCGGCGAGGTCGCGAACTGCGGCAGCATCCCGGCCAGCCCGCCGGTCGCCTTCTCGTCGATGGACACCCGGGTGCCCCCGTCCGAGGCCGTGAAGGTCAGGGTCACGATGCCGACGAAGAACGGCCGGGCCCGGACCTCGAGCTGCAGCCGTGACGGCGGCTCGGAGATGAGCACGCTGGAGGTGTCGTGCAGGCGGACGGGCTTGACCCCCTGTGCGTGGTGAAACGTGGCGCCCACGGTCGGCCAGTCACCGTCGAAGCTCTCGATGCCGTCCGCGCCGATCACCCAGTACGCGTACCCGCGCGGGTCGGCGACGATGGACCAGGCGTCCTGGGGGGTGGCGGGCACCCACATGCTGTTCTCAGCCACGGTGGCTCCTGTTCAGCGATCGACGGGGGGCAGGCGGTGCACGGCGGGCCCGTCGAGGACCCGGCCGTCGCGGGCATCGAAGCGTGAGGCGTGGCAGGGGCAGTCCCAGCTGCGCTCGGCGGGGTTGAAGCGCACCTCGCAGCCGAGGTGGGTACAGGTCGCCGACAGGCGGTGCAGGGCACCCTGGTCGTCGCGGTACACCGCGATGCGCCGGTGCGGCGGCCCGTGCACGGCACCCTCACCGGCGGCAAGGTCCTCGGGCGCCGGTCCTCGGCGCAGCCGCCCCGTGGCCATGCGCCAGCCGTTCCCGGCGTTCTCGCGCATCGCCTCGCCGACTGCGGGCAGCGAGGGCACGCGCGGATGGTCGAACGCGGCGGCATGGGGGGATTCGCGGTCCTCGAACCGCGCGGCGACGTGGTGGGCGGCCGCGGTGCCGAGGGTCATGCCCCACTTGCGCAGGCCGGTGACCGCCCAGACGCGGCCGCCGGCGCCGAGCACCGGTTCGGCGTAGGGGAGATCGTCGACGCTCGTCATGTCCTGCGAGGACCACCGGTGCGTGATCGGTGCCTCGCCGAACCACGCTCGCGCGGTATCGGCCAGCGCGGCGTACCGGGCGTCGGTGTCAGTCTCGCCGCCGGTGCGGTGGCCCTCCCCGCCGATCATCATGAGCTCAGAGCCGTCGGGCAACGGGGCTGAGCGGATACTCCGGCTGGGGTTGTCGATCCCATAGAGCATCGCGGGGGCCGGGCGCGGCGTCCGCACCCCGACGATGTACGACCTGCTGGTGTGCATCCGCGCGAAGTGCAACGAGCGGTCGAGGATGGGGAACTGCGTCGCGATGACGACCCGGTCGGCCTCCAGCGTCGCCCGATCGGTCTGGACCACGACGCACGGCGAGGTGGCCTGCAGTCCGGTCACGCGGGTGCGCTCGGCGATGAGGCAGCCCGCCGCCTCGGCGAGGTCGGCGAGCGCGAGGACGTAGCGCCGCGGGTGCATCTCGGCCTGATCACGCATGCGGACGGCGGCGCGGGCCGCGGGGGGACCGGGGACGGCGGTGGTGCATGCAGCGGGCAGGCCGAGCTCGCGTGCGGTGGCCGCTTCGCGCTCGATCGTCCCGATCCGGCGCTCGTCCTCGGTGTAGGTGTAGGCGTCACGGGCACGCCAGTCGCAGTCGATGTCCTCGTCGCGCACCAGGGCGGCCATCCACGCGAGCGCGGCCTCGTTGGCGTGCCCGTAGGCGCCGGCACGGTCGGCGCCGACCCGCCGCTTGAGGCGGTCGTAGACCAGCCCGTGCGCCGAGGTGACCTTCGCGGTCGTCGCGCCGGTCGTTCCCGCGCCGAGCTCGTCGGCTTCCAGCAGCGCCACACTGGCACCGCCGCGGGCGAGCAGGAGGGCGCACGTCACGCCGACGATCCCACCACCGACGACCACGACGTCCACCCGCGCACCGGGGCGCAATGGCGGGCGGGGGGTCGCATCCGCGGTCGAGGTCAGCCAGTACGAGCCGGCCGGCGCGGAGCCGCGGGAGCCGGATCGGTCCTGGGCGCGCGTGGGCGTGGTCATGAGCGGGCTGGTGCCCCGCGACCGGGGCGGTGAAACGTCAGTGCGCGGCCAGCTCGAGGGGCTGCGGCGTGTCCTCGCCGACCCCCGCGCGCATCTGCGCGAGCGCGGCGCGCACGAGCCGCGAGACGTGCATCTGCGAGATCCCGAGATCCTCGGCGATCTCACGCTGCGACATGCCGCCCCAGAACCGGAGGGCGATGATCCTGCGCTCGCGGGGACGCAGGGCGAGCAGCCCCGTGCGCACGTCGTGCCGGGCGTCGGCGAGGGCGAACCCGTCGTCGAACTGGCCCATGGACTCGCCGCGAGGGAGCCCCTCGTCGCCCACCGGCGCGTCGAGCGAGGCAGCGCGGTAGCCGGTGCCGGCCTGCTGCGCCTCGGCGACCTCGTCCACCGAGGTCCTCGTCGCGGCGGCGATCTCCTGCACGGTGGGTTCGCGTCCGAGGTCGACCGCGAGCCGCTCGGTCGTGGCGTTGACGGCCAGCACGCGCTCCTGGAGGTCGCGAGGCGGGCGGACCATCCACCCGGTGTCGCGGAAGTGCCGGCGGATCTCGCCGGTGATGGTCGGCGCGGCGAAGCCGCTGAACGGCACGCCCCGGTCGGGGTCGAAGCGGTCCAGGGCCTTGAGGAGCCCGATGGCCCCGACCTGGACGAGGTCGTCCAGTGGCTCGCCGCGCTGGGCGTACCTGCGGGCGATGGACTGCGCGAGCGGAAGAAAGCGCTCGGCGAGCTGGGCGCGGAGGGCAGGATCCCGCGTGTCGTGGAAACGGCGCAGGAGGTCCGTCTCGTTGCCGGGAAGGTGCGTGGCAGGCATGCACCACACCCTCCATGCAGGTCCTGCCTGGTACCAGGGTGGACAGGGGTGGACAGCCGTGAAACAGACCCGCTAGAACTTCATGCGGATCAGGATGAGCAGCTCGGAGTCCATCGGGTTCGTCACGGCTGTGCACATGCACGACGGGCCGATCGCTGTCGTCGAGG
The DNA here is from genome assembly GCA_005788585.1 of Actinomycetota bacterium. The sequence goes on from SYBY01000073.1 coordinate 7,264, forward strand.
TCGTCGGCGAGGTCGACGTCTTCGCCGCGCCGAACCTGCGCGCCGTGCTGGAACCGCTGCTCGAAGAGGATGTCGACGTCTGCCTCGACCTCACGGCCGCGCCGTTCCTGGACACGACCGCGCTCTCGGTCCTCCTGTACGCGCGGCGCCACGTGCGGGATCGAGGGGGCCAGTTCGTCCTGGCGGGCGCGGGCACGATCGCGGCGGCGTCCCTCGACCAGGCAGGGCTCGGCGAGCTGCTGCCGCGCTACCCGCACGTCCAGGCGGCGCTCGCGGCCCTGCGCGGCTGACACGATTACGAGACGCGGAGCGGGGTAGCACCATGGGTGCGATGTCTGCCCCGACGCTCAGCGCCTCTGAGTTCGCGATCGTGACCGGGATGACCCGGGACCGCCTGCGGACCTGGGAGCGCCGGTTTGGCTGGCCCAGCCCCGAGCGGGCCGGCGGCGGCGCGCGCCGGTACCGCACCGAGGATGCCGCGCGGGTCGTCGCCGTGCGACGCCTGCAGGAGATCGGCATGCCGCTCGACCGAGCGATCGACCAGCGGTCCGACCCGCCCACCGGCTCCGTGGGGGCGTCGACCTGGCGCAATCTCGTCGACGAGCTCCCGTTCGGCGTCGTCCTGCTGTCCGGCCCGGTGCCCCTGACCGTCGAGTTCGCCAACGCGGTGCTCCGGGCACGGCCCGACGGCCCGCGCGCCGGCGACGCCCTCGACGATGTCGCGCCGTGGTTCCAGGGCGACGACGCCGAGGAGCTGCAGAGCTTCTTCACGTCCGATGCCCGTGTGGCGCGCGTCACGCACCCGGACTGGGCCGCGGGTCACGCCCGCCCGGCTCAGTCACTCGCCGTGCAGGTGCGGCAGATCGCGCGCAGCCGCCCGCTGGTCGCGCTCATCGGGATGGACGCCGGCGGCGCGCGCCGGTCGGAGGCCGCGCGTGCGGCCCTGCGCCACGAACGCGGCCGTCTGCACGATCAGGACGAGGTCCAGCGCCTGTGGGCGACGGCGACACGTGACGTCGCGGTGTCCACCGCCACGCCGGGCATGCGTGGCCTGCGGTCCGGGCTGCATGTCCTGAGGCGGCGCCTCGACGCGCTGGACGCTGCGGTCTACCTCGTCGACGACGGCGCGACGGCGCTGGTGACCAGCCTGCGGGGGCGCTTCGCGCAGATCGGCGCGGAGGACGTGCCGGACGACGTCCAGTTCGGTGCCGTCAGCCGCGCCGTCTGGCTGCCCGCGCGGTCGGCGACCGGTCTCGGGGCGCCCGACGGTGCGGGCCTCCTGCTCGCCGGCGCGCCACGTGCCGCGCGCAGCCACGCCGTGATCGGCATCGCATTGCAGAGCGCGCCCGAGCTGACCCCCTCGGCTCGGGAGCTGTTCGAGACGGGCGCGCACCTCGTCGCTCGCGCCGTGCCCTGACGGTGCGTGTTTCGGGCGGTCGGGCCTGGGTACCGACCGGGTGTCCCCACCCGAACAGGAGGACCCATGACCCAGACCGCACAGGACGTCATGACCCGCGCTCCCGAGACAGTCGCCCCGGAAGCGCCGCTCACCGAGATCGCGGCGATCATGCGCGACGCAGGCACCGGGATGGTGCCGGTCACGGAAGGCGACAAGCTCTGTGGCGTGGTCACAGATCGCGACATCGTCATCCGGGCCATCGCCGACGGCCTCACGCCCGACACGTGCTCGGCGCGCGATGTCTGGACCGACACGCCCCTGACCGCCGCGCCCGGTGACGACGTCGGCGACGTCGTGCGTCTCATGCGCGACGCCGACGTGCGCCGCATCCCGGTGGTCGACGGTGCTCGTGTCGTGGGCGTGATCTCGCTCGGCGACCTTGCGAGGGAGCGCGACCCGCGCTCGGTGCTCGCGGACATCAGCTCCGCGCCGGCGGACCGCTGAGCCATGCGCGCTCTCACCTGGCACGGCAAGCGCGACGTCCGCGTCGACACCCATCCCGACCCCGCCGTCGAGGAGCCGACGGACGCCATCATCCGCGTCACGTCATCCGGCATCTGCGGCTCGGACCTGCACCTCTACGAGGTCCTGGGCCCCTACCTCGACGCGGGCGACATCCTCGGGCACGAGCCGATGGGCATCGTCGAGGAGGTCGGGTCCGAGGTGCGTGACCTGGTCCCCGGCGATCGCGTCGTGGTGCCCTTCAACATCTCCTGCGGGCACTGCGACCCGTGCGCGACGGGGCTGCAGTCCCAGTGCGACACCACCCGGGTCGACGGTCAGGGCGCCGCGCTCTTCGGCTACACCAAGCTGTACGGCCAGGTGCCCGGCGGCCAGGCCGAGCTGCTCCGCGTGCCGCAGGCGCAGTACGGCCCGATCAAGGTCCCGCACGGCCCGCCCGACGACCGCTTCGTCTACCTGTCCGACGTCCTGCCAACGGCGTGGCAGGGGGTGCGGTACGCCGACGTGCACGAAGGCGACACCCTCGTCGTCCTCGGCCTCGGGCCGATCGGGGACATGGCGTGCCGTGTCGCCCAGCTCGAGGGCACGCGATGCATCGGGATCGACCTCGTGCCCGAGCGCCTTGCCCGCGCCCGGTCGCGCGGGGTGGAGACCATCGATCTCGCAGACGACGGCATCGACGTGGTGGACGCGGTGATGCAGCTCACCGGAGGCCGCGGCGCGGACGCCGTGATCGACGCGGTCGGCATGGAGGCACACGGCGCGCCCGTGGGCAAGCTCGCGCAGACGCTGGCGGGCCTGCTGCCGGACACCCTGGCGGCCAAGCTCCAGGAGAGCGCGGGCATCGACCGTCTGAGCGCGCTGCACCTTGCGGTGGAGCTCGTACGGCGGGGCGGCACGATCTCGCTCCTCGGCGTGTACGGCGGCAACGCCGACCCGATGCCGATGATGACGATGTTCGACAAGCAGGTGCAGCTGCGGATGGGCCAAGCCAACGTCCGCCGGTGGACCGACGACATCCTGCCGCTGCTCACCGAAGGCGACCGGCTGGGCGTCGACGACTTCGCCACGCACCGCGTGACGCTCGAGGACGCACCCGCCGCCTACGAGATGTTCCAGGAGAAGGCCGACGGCGCGGTGAAGGTGCTCATCCAGCCGTGAGCGCGCCGAACGGCGACGAGCGGTCCAGGACCTCGAGCAGCGCGGCGGGGTCGTCGTGGACCGCCGCCGCCCCCGCGGCGCGAAGTTCGTCCTCCCCGAAGCCGCCGCACAGCAGCGTGATGGTGGGAATCCCGGCACGTGCGGCGGCGCGCACGTCCCACACGGTGTCGCCGACCATCACCGCGTCGCGCGTCCCGGCCCGCTCCAGCGCGGCGTCGACGAGGTCGGGCTCGGGCTTGGTCTGCTCGACGTCCGCGGACGTCGTCCATGCGTGGACGACGTCGCGCGCGTCGAGCAGGTCGAGATAGTGGTCGACCTCGTCCGCTTTGGCCGAGCTGGCGAGCACCACCGTCAGGTCGCGATCTCGTAGCGCGACCAGCAGGTCGCGCGCGCCCGGCAGCGGCCGCACCTCATCGATCAGCTCCGCGTACGCGGCGGCTTCGTCGTCGCGGATGGCATCGCCGACGCGGGCGTCGTGCTCCGGTCCGATCAGGTGACCGACGAGCTGATCCCCGCCCATCCCGATCGCCCGGTGCACGCGCCAGGCCGGCACCTCGTGTCCGTGGGCGTTGAACGCGCGTTGCCACGCGAGGGTGTGCTGGTAGTTCGTGTCGACGAGCGTTCCGTCGATGTCGACGATGGCGGCGGGCATGCGCGTCCGGTACCCGCTGGCCGGCGGCGGGCAACCTGGGTGTCGCCCGCGGCCCGATCGGGCAGTCCGGAAGGGTCACGACGAAAGGTGTCCGCCATGAATCCCCTGCCGCTGGCCGAGGTGCCCGATCCCTCTCCGCAGCACGAAGTGCCGCCCGGGGCGCCTGACGGCCCGGAGGTCGAACCGGGGTCCGATCCGACGGTCCCGTCCGAGCCGGCCTCGGAGCCGGACTACGAGCCCGCGCCCGAGGGCCCGGAGCCGGAGCAGCCGCCGGAGAACCCGGAGCTGCCGACCGAGCCGTACGCGCCACCCCCGTCTGCCCTGGTCTGAACCCGGTGTCCGCTGCCGAGGACACCACGTCGTTCGATGCAGAGCGCCCACTGGGGGCCTATGCCCTGCTGGCGGGCGCCTACGTGGGCCTGCTCGGCGGCGTCGTGGCGGCCGCCCGGCGCCGGGACCTCCTCCTCGACCGCGTCGACGCCGGCGATCTCGCCTTGCTGGCGATCGGCGCCCACCGCCTGAGCCGCATGCTCTCGCGCGAGAAGGTCTCACGTCCGCTGCGCAGGCCGTTCACGCGGGTCGACCCCGACGCGCCGAGCCCTCCGGGGGAGCTGGCCGAGGACGTGCGTCCCGGCCAGACCCCGCTGCGACGCGCGGTGGCGGACCTGCTGACCTGCACGATCTGCATGGATCAGTGGACCGCGACGGCCTTCACCGCGGGCTATCTCGCTGCGCCGCGCGCCACGCGGACCGTCGCCACCGTGCTCGCGGTGCGATCCGGCGCCGATGCGCTGCAGCTCGGGCACGCGCGGATGGTGAGGGAGGCGCGCCGGTGACGACCGCGGACGTGGTCCCGGGGCGAGAGGAGGAGTCCGCGCACGAGCGCCTGAACCGCAACCTCGACGACGTCCTCAACGAGATCCGCGTGGCGATGCCGGGGGTGCAGGTGCTCTTCGGCTTTCTGCTCGCCGTGCCGTTCCAGGACCGCTTCGAGGAGGTGACGAGCTTCCAGCGCGGCGTGTACTTCGCGACGCTGCTGTGCGCGGGTGCCGCCACGGCCTGCTTCATCGCGCCGACGGCGTACCACCGCCTCCTGTTCCGCCAGGGCGAGAAGGAACGTCTCGTGTTCTTCGCCACCCGTGCGGCGATCGCCGGTCTGGCGCTGCTGGCACTCGCGATGAGCGGCGCGGTCCTCCTCGTCTCCGACGTCCTGTTCGGAGGCCTGGCGTCCGCCGCCGCCGGCGGGGGCATGCTGGGGCTGTACGTTCTGCTGTGGTTCTCTCTTCCGCTGCGACGACGGGCCACCGAGGAACGCCGATGATCCCTTCACGCTTTCGCGTCACCCTTGCCGACGAAGACCGCGACGCACTCGCGAGCCTGGCGGCGCGGCTCGAGGCCCTCGGGCACGACGTCACGGGTATGGCGGTGTCGGTTGCCGAGGGCATTCGGGACATCGTGGAGACCGACCCGGAACTCGCGATCGTGATCCTCCACGAGAGCGACGAGCATGCGCTGGATCTCATCGAGGAGCTGGGTGAGGCGCTGAGCGGCCCTGTGGTCGTCCTTCTGGACGACCCGAGTGCCCGGTTCCTCGCGTCGGCGGCGGATCGTGGCATCTCGGCGTTCTCGTCCTCGCCCGACGACGAGGAGCTCCAGGGTGCGCTGGAGGTCGCCGTGCGCCTGCACGGGCAACGTGTCGAACTCGAGGCGCGCATCGACACGCTGACGCACGCCCTGGAGAACCGGGCGGTCCGCGAGCAGGCCAAGGGCGTGCTCATGGAGCGCGAGGGGCTGACGGCGGAGGCCGCGGATGCGCAGTTGCGCGAGCGCGCGAAAGAGGCCGGCCGGCGGGTGTCCGCGTCGGCGGAGGAGGTCCTGCGCTCGGTCGGGCGCTGAGACCCGTCACGCGCATTGCTACCGACCGGTAACATCGCGGCATGACCTCCGAGCACCTCGATGTGCTGATCGTCGGCGCCGGGCTCTCCGGCATCGGCGCCGGCGTGCACCTGCAGCAGCGTCGCCCCGGGACGACGTACGCGATCCTCGAGGCTCGCGACACCATCGGCGGCACGTGGGACCTCTTCCGCTACCCCGGCAGTCGCTCGGACAGCGACATGCACACCCTCGGGTACGACTTCCGCCCGTGGACCGACGCCAAGGCGATCGCGGACGGTCCGTCGATCCTGCGCTACGTCCAGGACACCGCGCGCGAGCACGGGATCGACCGCCGGATCCGGTTCGGCCACAAGGTCGTCTCGGCGTCCTGGTCGACGCCGGACGCCCGCTGGGACGTCGAGGCCGAGCGCACTGACACCGGCGAGCGCGTGCGGTTCACCTGCGGCTTCCTGTCCCTGTGCAGCGGCTACTACCGCTACGACGAGGGCTACACCCCGGAGTTCCCCGGGCGCGAGCGGTTCGCGGGGACGGTCGTCCACCCGCAGCACTGGCCGGAGGACCTCGACTACGCGGGCAAGAAGGTCATCGTGATCGGCAGCGGGGCGACGGCGATGACACTCGTCCCGGCGCTGGCCAAGGGCGGCGCCGCGCACGTCACGATGCTCCAGCGGTCGCCGACGTACGTCGTGTCGCTCCCGGCGAAGGACCCGGTGGCGAACGGCCTGAAGCGCGTGCTGCCGGCGCGGACGGCGTACGGGATCGTGCGCTGGAAGAACGTCGGGATGCAGACGGCCAACTTCCAGTTCGCCCGCCGCCGGCCCGCGGCGATGAAGCGGCTGCTGAAGTTCGGCGTGAAGATGCGCCTGCCCAAGGGCTACGACGTCGACACGCACTTCACGCCCACCTACAACCCGTGGGATCAGCGCCTGTGCCTGGTGCCCGACGCTGACCTGTTCAAGGCGATCCGCCGCGAGACGGCGTCCGTGGTCACCGACCGCATCGCGACGTTCACCGAGCGCGGCATCGCGCTGGAGTCCGGCCGCGAGCTCGAGGCCGACATCATCGTGACCGCGACCGGCCTGAACCTGCTCGCGTTCGGCGGCATCGAGCTGACGGTCGACGGCGAGACGATCGATGTCCCGAAGCGCATGACCTACAAGGGCATGATGCTCGAGGGCGTCCCGAACCTCGCCTTCGCGATCGGCTACACGAACGCGTCCTGGACGCTGAAGTGCGACCTGACGTCTGCGTACCTGTGCCGGATGCTCGACCACCTCGACGCCCACGGCCACGCGTGGATCCGCCCGGAGAACGCGGACCCGGACGTGACCGAGGAGCCGATGCTCGACTTCACCGCGGGCTACGTCCTGCGCGCGCTCGACCAGTTCCCGCAGCAGGGATCGAAGGCGCCGTGGAAGATGCGGATGAGCTACGCCCACGACGTCGTCGCGCTCCGGCGCGGCGCGGTCGACGACGGCGCGGTCGTCTTCGGCGGCACACGCGCCGCGGCGGGCGCGCCGGCTCGGGTGGGCGCGCCTACGGGCTGACGGCCAGCACGAGGAAGGCGGCGAAGAGCACGAGGTGCACGCCGCCCTCCTGCACGGTCGCGCGGCCGGGCAGGACGGTGAGCGCGCCCACGACCGCGGTGATCGCGAGCAGCACCATCTGGGTCGGGCCGAGGCCGAGCACGAGCGGCCCGTCGAGCCAGATCGATGCGACGGCGATCGCCGGGATCGTCAACCCGATGCTGGCGATCGCCGAGCCGAACGCGAGGTTCATGCTCGTCTGCACCCGGCCGCGCGCGGCGTTGCGGATGGCGGCGATCGTCTCGGGGAGCAGGACCACCAGCGCGATCGCGACGCCCACCGCGGAGGCGGGCGCGCCGATCGCGCCCACGGCGTCCTCGATCGCCGGCGACTCGACCTTGGCGAGCCCGACGACGGCGACCAGCGCGACGACCAGCAGGCCGAGGCTCGTGAGCGCCTCACGATTCGTCGGCGGCGCGGCGTGCACCTCCGGCGGCGCATCGGCTTCGTCGGGGAGGAAGTAGTCGCGGTGGCGCACCGTCTGGACGAGGACGAACAGCGCGTACAGGGCGATCGAGGCGACCGCGGCGAAGGCGAGCTGCCCGGCCGTGAACTCCGGCCCGGACGCGCTCGTCGTGAACGTGGGCAGGACCAGCGTGAGCGTCGCGAGCGTCCCCACCGTGGCCAGCGCCGACGCCATGCCCTCGGCGTTGAACTCGGCGACGTGCCGCCGGAGCGCGGCGACGAGGATCGACAGGCCGAGGATGCCGTTGCAGGTGATCATCGCGGCGGCGAACACGGTGTCGCGCGCGAGCGTGTCGGTCTCCGAGCCTCCCGACACCATGAGCGTCACGATCAGGCCCACCTCGATGATCGTCACCGAGATCGCCAGGACGAGTGAGCCGAACGGCTCGCCGACGCGGTGGGCGATGACCTCGGCGTGGTGGACGGCGGCGAACACCGCGCCTCCGAGCAGCAGGGCGATGACGCCGAGCACGATGCCCGGGGGCTTCGCACCCCAGGTGGGGATCAGGGTCAGCAGGGCGACGACCGGGATGGCCGTCGTCCAGGAGGGGATGTGGCGCACACCGGCGAGCACGAGCCCCAGCCTAGGGCGGCTCGGATCCGTGTTTACCCGGGTGCGGGCCGGGCACCGGACCAGCACGTCCCCTGCTCCGAGGAGTTCGCATGATCCTTCGTATCGATCGCCTGCAGGCCGAGATGCCGCCCCCGTCGACGCCCGATCCCGCCGGCGCCGCCGTCGTCCAGGAACTGCTGGGCGGCAAGTTCGGCGAGATGTCGACGTTCATGAACTACACGTTCCAGTCGTTCAACTTCCGCGCGCGCCAGGGCGCGCGCCCGTTCTTCGACCTCGTCTCGAACATCGCCGCGGAGGAGTTCGGGCACATCGAGCTCGTCTCCACCGCGATCAACACCATGCTCACCGGTGCCGGCGAGGCGGGGAACCTGCCCGACCCCAAGGACGCGATGAACCCGCAGCACTTCGCCGCGGGCGGCGCCGGCACGCTGGTGCAGGACTCCAACGGCAAGCCGTGGAACGGCGACTACGTCACGTCGACCGGTGATCTCATCGAGGACCTGACGCACAACTTCTTCCTCGAGACCGGCGCGCGAAACGGCAAGCTCAAGGTCTACGAGATGGTCGACCACCCGGCCGCGCGGGCGCTGACGGGCTACCTCCTCGTCCGCGGCGGCGTCCACCAGGTCGCCTACGCCCGCGCCATCGAGCTGCTGACCGGCGCGGACCTCATGAAGATGTTCCCGTCGCCGCGGATCCCGACCGACAAGATCCCGGAGTGCCAGCCGCACATCCAGCGCGGCGAGCACACCAAGCTCTACCGCTTCTCGCCGTCGGACTACCACGAGCTCGCCGCGGTCTTCACCGGCCCCCACCCGGAGACCGGCGACCCGCTGCAGGTCGTCGACGAGGCGCCCGAGGGCTTCCCGGCGTTCGACCTGCCCGCGCAGGAGGGCGTCTTCGCGCCCGGCTACGAGCCCGAGGAGATCGCCGAGATCGCGCGCCGGCTGCGCGAGAAGGCGGGCCTGTCCGACGAGCCCACGGGCGAGGTCGCCAACAACGGCAACGGGGTCGTCGGGAAGATCAAGGACGCCGTTTCGTAGGGCCCGTCGTGCCATCCCCCTCAGGCACGGCACTCGTGGTGGTCGATGTGTTCAACCACTACGAGTTCGAGGGAGGCGAGCAGCTGGCCGAGAGCGCCGCGGCCACGCTCGCCTCCCTGCAGTACCTCGTGGCCGAGGCGGTGCAGCGGCGCGTCCCCGTGCTCTACGTCAACGATCGTCACGACGACTGGACCGCGGGGCCCGAGGCGATCATCGCCCGCGCGCGGGCGGGCGGGCATCCCGAGCTGATCGACGCGTGCGCGCCGCCCACCGGGGCTCCGTTCCTGCCCAAGACGCGGCATTCAGCGTTCTTCGGCACCTCGCTGGACCTGCTGCTCGGCGAGCACGATGCCACGCGGGTCATCCTCTGCGGGCAGGTGGCCGAGCAGTGCGTGCTCTACAGCGCGCTGGACGCGTACGTGCGCGGCCTCGACCTCACCGTCGCTCGCGACGCCGTCGCCCACATCGACGGTGAGCTTGCCGAGGCGGCGCTGACGATGATGGAGCGCAACATGGGCGCCGCCGTCGTGCCCGCCGCCGACGCCCTGTCCGCGGGCGGCTGACCCGCGCTTGAACCCGTCGCATGTGCGGGTACAGCGCGGACGTGCGCGCACGCGCGGTCATCCTGCTGCTCGCGATCGTCCTCTTCGCCGCCGGGTGCCAGTACCCCGACGACGTCGACGGGACGCTGGACCGCGTGCGCGACGGGGGGACGCTGCGGGTCGGCGTGAGCGAGGAGGAGCCCTACGTCATCCTCGACGCGGCGCGCCCGCGCGGCGTGGAGGTGCGGCTCGTGACGGGCTTCGCGGCGCAGCAGCGCGCGGGCGTGCGCTACGAGCGCGGCGGCGAGGAGTCGCTCGTGGAGCGCCTGCACGGCGGCGAACTCGACATCGTGATCGGCGGGGTGACCAGCCGCAATCCGGCGAAGAAGCAGGTGGCACCGACGCGCCCCTACGCGGAGACGAGCACGGAGATCGGCGGCGAGCAGGTGACCCAGAAGCACGTGATGTTCGTGCGGGCCGGAGAGAACGCGATGCTCGTCGCGCTCGAGCGGTACCTGCTCAACCGCGAGGAGCAGATCCGGCGCATGCTCGCCGAGGCGGGCGAGCGATGACACCCTCACGCCACGCCGAGCTGCCGCCCGAGAAGGCCGACGCCATGCGCCGCGCCGTCCGGCTGCAGTGGATCTCCCTGGCGTACATGACGTCCGCGGTCATCGTCGTCGGGTTGACGCTCGGGCAGTCCCAGGCGATGAAGGCGGCATGGGCGGAGGACATCCTCAGCCTTCTGCCCCCGATCGCGTTCCTCGTCGCGGCGCGGCTCCGCCATCGCCCTCCGGACGAGCGGCATCCTTGGGGGTGGCACCGGATCACGTCTATCGCGTTCCTGGCCGCAGCGCTCGCGCTCCTCGTCTTCGGGCTCTTCGTGCTCGGCGACTCGCTCATGAAGCTGGCCACCGCCGAGCGGCCCGCGGTCGGGGTCATGCAGCTCTTCGGCCACGAGATCTGGTCGGGGTGGCTCATGCTCGGCGCCCTGGCGTACTCCGGCCTGCCGCCTGTGCTGCTGGGTCGCGTCAAGCGCAAGCTGGCAGCCGAGCTGCACGACAAGGTGCTCTACGCCGACGCGGAGATGAACCGGGCCGACTGGATGACCGCCAGTGCCGCCGCGGTCGGTGTCCTCGGGATCGGGTTCGGTCTCTGGTTCGCCGATGCGGTCGCGGGCGCGCTGATCGCCCTCGATGTCACGCGCGACGGCTGGCGCACCGTGCGGGCGGCCGGCAACGAGCTGATGGATGCGCGCCCGACGACGTACGACCTCGCGCGGCCCCACCCGGCCACCGCGCGCGCCGAGGAGCTGCTGCGTGGCTTGCCGTGGGTCCAGGACGTCGACGTGCGCCTGCGGGAGGAAGGGCACGTGTTCGCCGGTGAGGCACGCGTCGTGCCGGTCGACGACGCCGACCTCACCGCGCGCGTGAACGACGCGGCCGAGCGGCTGCTGCGCAGCGAATGGAAGCTGCACGACGTCCTGGTCGTCCCGATGACCGCGGAGGGGCTGCGGCGTCGCCGCGACGAGCTGGCCTGACGCAGGACGGCGTCACGGACCGCCAGCGTCGCGCGCGTCACGCGCCGGCTTGCACACGTCATACAGCCCGATGATCACGCTCAGCAGGAACGCGAAGAACAGCCCGGCACCGAGCTGGAAATCCGCCGGCCCGGTGAGCACGGCGCTGGCGGCGAACACCAGCAGCAGGTTGACGGCGAGCAGCGCGGCGAAGCGTCGGACCGCCGCCGCGGTGCCCTGCTGACCGCCGCTGCCGATCGCGATCGTCGCGTTCAGGACGACGACACACCCGACCCCGACGGCGACCTGCCAGGGGGGCACGTCGATGCTCGGCAGGATCTCGGCGAAGATCACGCAGATCAGCGCCAGCAGCGCGACCTTCTCCGCGACTTCGGGCGCGCGCACCGGGCGCGTGTGCGGGTCCACCGCGGGCGGGGGGTCGGCCGCGATGCGCCACGGCCAGTCCGGCGGCCCCATGCGCGGCCGGGCCACGAACCACCCGACCGCCGCCAGGCCCGCGCCGCCCACCAGGGCGACCGCCCCGACCCACGGGTGGTCGGCGACGGTGTCGGTGAAGTCGAGCTGCGCGATGTGGATCCACCACTCCTGCGGGAGCTTCACGAAGACCCAGAGCCCGGCGGCGACGAGCAGCCAGAACCGCGGGCCCCAGCGCGCGGGCTCGCGGCGCAGCCGGATGAGCTCGTAGGCGATGAAGAAGAACTCGAACGTGTTGGGGAAGACGAGCAGGAGCGCCCGCTCGCCCGTGAGCTCGAAGGCCACGACGCCGACCAGGCGGTAGAAGAAGAGGAACTGCGCGATGCGGAAGGCCGGGCGGCTCGTCCAGTTGCGCATCGCGGCCAGGTACGCGATCGACTGGTAGTAGATGTCGAGCGCCTTGTCCCAGCTCTGGTACGGCCCGTCGGCCGACATGTCGACGTCGGTGAAGGACGACAGCAGCCCGTTGTCGATCCCGTCGAGCGCGAAGGCGACGAGGATCATCAGGGGCCACCGCGGGATGAGCAGTGGGATGAGCAGCCGGGCGCCGACGATGAGGACCACGACGGCGGCGTCGGGCGCGGACAGGGCAGCGAGCACGGCGACAGTGTCCCGGTTCGGTCTACTGCGGGTCGTCGTGTCGCCGGTGCGCAAGAATCGGCGCACCCACCAACCACTGGACCGAGGCACATGGCTGACTACGCGGTAGTGGACCCGGCGACGGGCGAGACGCTCACCACCTTCCCGACGATCACCGACGACGAGTTGGCGGGGGCGATCGGCCGCGCGCACGCCGCGCATCCGGGCTGGGCACGGGAGACGCCCCTGGCCGACCGGGCCGCTGCGATCCGGCGCGTCGGCGAGCTGCATGTCGAGCGGCGCGAGGACCTCGCGAAGATCATCGTCCGGGAGATGGGCAAGCCGATCGAGCAGGCCCTGGGCGAGGTCGACTTCGCCGGCGCCATCTACGAGTACTACGCCGACAACGCCGAACGCTTCCTCGCAGACGAGCCGATCGACCTCCTCGAGGGGGAGGGCTCGGCGATCATCCGCCGGACGTCCATGGGCCTCCTGCTGGGGATCATGCCGTGGAACTTCCCGTACTACCAGGTGGCCCGGTTCGCGGGTCCGAACCTGATCATCGGCAACACCATCCTGCTCAAGCACGCCCCGCAGTGCCCGGAGTCGGCCGCGGCGATGGAGGCGATGTTCCACGAGGCGGGCGTGCCCACCGACGCGTACATCAACATCTACGCGACGAACGACCAGGTGGCCACGGTGATCGCCGACCCCCGCGTGCAGGGCGTGTCGCTGACGGGGTCCGGCCGCGCGGGCGCCGCCGTCGCGGAGATCGCCGGCCGGCACCTGAAGAAGGTCGTGCTGGAGCTCGGCGGCTCGGACCCGTTCATCGTGCTGGGCGCAAGCGATCTCGACGCGGTCGTGCAGGCGGCCGTGGACGCGCGCCTGGACAACACCGGTCAGTCCTGCAACGCCGCGAAGCGGTTCGTCGTCATCGACGAGCTCTACGACGACTTCGTGGCGAAGTTCACGGCCGCGCTGACGGCGGTCGAGCCGTCCGATCCGACGAAGGACGACGCGGCGATCGGGCCGCTCTCGTCAGCGACGGCGGCCGACCGGCTCGACGCGCAGGTCAAGGCCGCGCTCGATCACGGCGCGACGCTGCTGGCCGGGGGAGGGCGCAACGGCACGTTCTTCAACACCGCCGTGCTGGGCGACATCGCCGAGGACAACCCCGCGTACGGCGAGGAGTTCTTCGGCCCGGTCGCCCAGGTCTACAGGGTGTCCTCGGAGGACGAGGCGATCGCCGTCGCCAACGACACCCCGTACGGCCTCGGCTCCTACGTGTTCACGGACGACCCCGAGCAGGCCCAGCGCGTGGCCGACCGCATCGACGCCGGGATGGTCTACGTGAACATCGTGGGCGCCGACGGGGTGGAACTGCCGTTCGGCGGGGTCAAGGCGTCGGGCTTCGGGCGCGAACTCGGCCGCTACGGGGCGGACGAGTTCGTCAACAAGAAGCTGATCCGGGTGGGCGCCTAGATCCCGTAGGACTTCCCGATCACCTCGAGCATGACCTCGTCTGTGCCGGCCCCGATCCGGTTCAGGCGCAGGTCACGCCACACCCGCTCGATGCCGTACTCCTTCATGTAGCCGGCGCCGCCGTGGATCTGGATGCACTCGTCGGCGACCTCGACGGACACGCGCGACGCGTGCAGCTTCGCCATCGAGATCTCGCGCACGGGGTACTCGCCGTTGGCGAAGCGCCATGCGGTGACGTAGACCATCTGCCGCGCTGACTCGATCTTCGTGGCCATCTCGGCGAACTTGTGGCGGGTGACCTGGAAGTTCGCGATCGGGCGGCCGAACGCCTCGCGCTCCTTGGCGTAGGTCAGCGTCTTCTCGAACGCCAGCTGCGCGCCGGCGACGCAGCCCGCGGCGCCGATCATCCGCTCGCCCTGGAGTTCCCACATGATGTGGTAGAAGCCCTTGCCGACCTGGCCGAGGACCGCGCTGGCGGGCACCCGGACGTCCTGGAAGGCCAGCAGCGCGGTGTCCGACGCGTGCATGCCGAGCTTCTGCAGGCGCTTCTCGCGGATGACGCCCGGGGTGTCCATCGGCACGAGGAAGAGCGTGAAGCCGTCGTAGCCGGCGTCCGGATCGGTCTTCGTCACGAGGACGATCACGTCGGCGCGGTGGCCGTTGGTGATGTAGGTCTTCGCGCCGTTGTTGACCCAGTCGTCGCCGTCCTTGACCGCGCGGGTCTTGATGCCCGCGACGTCGGAGCCGGCGTCGGGCTCGGTGATCCCCAGGCAGAGGATCTTCGTGCCCTTGATCGCGGGGACCGCCCACTCCTGCTTCTGCTCCTCGGTGCCGAACGCGAGGATCGGCGGGAGCGCCATGTCGGTCTGGACCGCCACGCCCATCGCCAGGCCGCCGGAGTGCGCGTGGGCCATCTCCTCGGCGAGGACCATCGCGGTGAAGTAGTCGCCGCCCTGGCCGCCGTACTCCTCGGGCTTGTCCAGGCCGAGGTAGCCCAGCTCGCCCATGCGGTGGAAGACCGAGTCGGGGAACGTCGTCTCCTCCCACTCGTCGGCGTGGGGCGCGAGCTCCTTCTGCGCGAACGCCCGGATGCCCTCGCGCAGCTGCTCGTGCTCCTCGTTGAAGATGAAGTGCCCGCGCTGCGCGGCGTAGTCGGGCTTGAGGACGTCGTCGGCGGCGGTGGTCATGGAGTAGACAGTAGAACTTCCTACTTCCTACGACAAGGGGGATGCGCCGACCCGCTGCTCCGGCTTTCCGTCCAACGTCGTGGGGCGGGGTCGGACACGTGCGTACCGGTGCCGACAGGGTCCTGGTGCCCCGTCCGCCCCTCCCCGTCGTGATCGCCCTGATCCTGCTCGGCCTCGTGCCGCCGCTGGCCGCGTCCGCGCGGTCGGGGAAGGTCCGCCCCGTCCTGCCCGGGGCCACGCATGGCGACCGGATCCCCGACGGCGCGGACCGCAAGCTGAAGCGCCAGCTGAAGAAGATCCGGCGCGGCACGTTCGGCGCGGCATCGACGAGCGGGCTGCGGACCGGGCCATGGTGCGGCATCGAGCAGGCGACGGACGACACCACGCACCAGGCGCACACGGGCCCGCGGGTCAAAGTCATCTACGCCTACCCGTCGGACCGCCCGAACCGCTTCGCGACGATGCGCGACCTCATCCAGGGCGACGCGCGCGACATGTCGGACATCCTGCTCGGGGCCTCGGGCCAGACCAAGACGCTGCGCTTCGACGTCGGCACGAAGTGCGGCGCCGGCTACGTCGACATCCTCAGCATCCGGCTCCCGCGGACCGCCAATGCGTACCGCCAGCTCGCCGCGGGCGGGCGGATGACGCAGCTGCGCAACGACCTCGCGCCGTCGGTCGCCGCGATGACCGGCAAGCGCAACTACCTCGTCTACGCCGACCACGTGTACGCCTCCGACGGCGTGGCCGGCATCGCCACCGTGTACCTCGACGATCGGCCTGGCAGCACGAACGCCGCGAACGCCGGCGGGCTGTGGGCGATGGCGTTCGGTGACGGCAACGACGCGAACTTCCTGGGGTCGCGCCTGACCACCGTGCTGCACGAGGTCAGCCATAACCTCGGCGCCGTCCAGGACTCCGCGCCGAACTCGACGGGTGCCGGGCACTGCTCCGACGAGTACGACGTCATGTGTTACGACGACGGCGGCCCGTCGGCGGACATGTCGTACCCGTGCGCGCAGCAGGCCTACGACTGCGGGGGCGACGACTACTTCAACGCCGCGCCCGCGTCCGGCTCCTACCTCGACACGCACTGGAACCTCTACCGCTCGACCTTCCTGTGTCCTGCGGGATCGTGCGCGGGCGCCGACGTCGGCGGCGGCAATCCCGTGCCGGTCGCGACCATCACCGCGGGGCAGGCCACCGTGGGCGTGCCCACCATGCTCGACGGCAGCGGATCGACCGACGAGGAGGGCGTGGCCGAGTACGCGTGGGACGTCGGGGCCGACGGGACGATCGAGGGACGCGAGGCCCGGCTGACCACCGCGTTCGCGGTCGCCGGAACGGTCCCCGTGCGGCTCACGGTCCGCGACGCCTACGGCGCAGCGGGCAGCACGATCGCGGCGATCCGCGTCGTCGCGCCCACGGTGGTCCCGCCGTCCGCCCCGCGGCAGGAGCCCCCGGCGCGGACCCCGTCGCGCCGTGAGCTCACCTCCCGCGCCCTGAAGTCGTCGCTCGGCTCGCTGCGCGCGGGCCTCGCCTCGGCCCAGTCCTCCGCGCGGGTGCGCCTGAGGTTCACCGCCCCCCAGCGTGGCCGCCTCGAGGCACGGCTGACGCTCGGCACCCGGCGGCTGGCGACGGCGAAGCGCTCGGTGCGCGCCGGCCGGGCGGAAACGCTCACGGTGCGCCTGTCACGCACGGCGCGCACGCGCCTGGCCCGGGGCGGGAAGGCGACCGTGCGGCTCGTCTTCCGCGGGGCCGATGGCGGGACCGTCACGGCCCAGCAGACGGTCCGCCTGCGCCGCCGCTGACCGCGCCGGCGGTACGCTCCCGCGCCGTGCCCGACTTCACGACCCTGGCCTACGGGACGGACTCCGGCGTGGCCACCATCGCCCTGGACCAGCCCGACACGCGCAACGCGCTGTCCGACGAGCTGCTCGACGACCTGCTCGCGGCGTTCACCGCCGCGCGCGACGACGACGCCGTCCGCGCCGTCGTCCTGACCTCGACGCACGAGAAGGTCTTCTCGTCCGGCGGCAACCTCGGCGGGTTCGCCGCCGACGTGCCGCTCGTGCACAAGCACCACGCGATCGGCCGCTTCCCGGACCTCTTCGCGCTCATCGGGGAGCTGGGCAAGCCGTCGATCTGCGCGGCGAACGGCCACGTCCTGGCCGGCGCGCTCGGCCTGGCGCTGGCGTGCGACCTCATCGTCGCCAAGGAGGGCGTGACGTTCGGGACGCCCGAGATCAACGTCGGGGTGTTCCCGTTCATGATCATGGCGCTGATCTACCGCAACGTCCCGCGCAAGAAGGCCAGTGAGCTGCTGTTGCTCGGCGAGCGCATCAGTGCCGAGGAGGCCGAGCGGATCGGCATCGTCAACCGGGTCGTCCCCGCCCAGGAGTTCGACGCGTTCGTCGCCGACTGGGCCGCCCGCCTGGCGTCGAAGTCGCCCGTGCTCATGCGCCTGGGCAAGGACGCCATGCACCGCCAGCAGGACCTCCCGTTCGACGAGGCCCTGCGCTACCTGCAGCACAACCTGTCGCTGGCGTTCGCCACGGAGGACATCCAGGAAGGCGTCCAGGCCTTCTTCGAGAAGCGCGATCCGGAGTGGAAGGGCCGGTAGGGCGTACGTATGTGTGACCCCTGAGGGGTCAAGCTCCACCGAGCGGACGCCGATGCGTTCAGCGATGGAGCATGAGCTGGTCCCGGGGAAGCCCCTGAGTGCGCCCCCGAGCGTGGTGCTGCGGCGGATCGCCCCGTTCGTCATCGCGTCCATGTTCGCCTTCGGGCTCGCCGTCGTCGGTCCCGGCAGGATGTCCATCGGCGACCTGCTGCCGGCGCTGGCGCTGGAGGCCGTGCTCGTGGCGTTCGCGCTGCTGATCCCGCTCGTCGGCGCGGTGGGCGTCTGGACCCAGGCCACCCCTGCGCTCGGCTACTTCCTGGTCGTCTACCTCGTCGACGTCGAGAGCACCGGGCCCCGCCGTGGTCTCGCGGTCCTCGGCGTCCTGCCGGTCATCTGGTTCGCCCTCTACGGCACCCGGGCCCAGCTCTGGGCGGGCGTCGCGGGGCTCGCGGCCGTGCTCACGATCCCGATGTTCACGGTGGGCCCGCCGGAGTTCGAGACCGAGGACTGGCACCGCGTCGGCACCGCGGTGGCCGTCGCGGCGCTGATCGGCTACGTCGTCCAGCGGCTCGTGGAGAGCCTGCGCGAGGGGCATCGCCGCGAGCGCGAACTGCTCGCGGACGTCCGCACCGTCGCGGCCGCCGCACGCGACATCTCCGGCGACGCGCGCGGGCGTCTCTGCGAGGCGGCATGTGCCGTCTCCGGCGCGCGTGCTGCGGTGATCCTGGAGGTCGGCGACGACGGACTGCTCCGCGTCACCGCCGAGTACGGCGCGCCGGCGGTCCTCTCGCTGCCGCCCATGCCCCTGGACCCCGGCTCGGTGACCGGGCGCGTCCTGGCGGGGCCCGAGCGCCACTTCGTCTCCGACCACCGCGACGACGCGGGCATCCGGAACCGGTTCGCCCTCATGGAGGACGTCCACTCGATCCTCTGGGAGCCGATCGTCCGCGAGGACCGCGCGATCGGTGCGGTCATCGTCGGCTGGGAGCAGACGCTCGAATCGGTCGAGGACCGCAAGGTCGAGATCATCGGCCTGCTCGCGGCGGACGCCGCCGGGATCATCGAGCGGGGCGACCTGCTGGACCGCCTGCAGCATCAGTCGCGGACCGATGCGCTGACGTCGCTGCCCAACCGGCGCGCGTGGGACGCGTTCATCGACCGTGAGTGCGCGGTGGCCGACCGCACCGGCGCGCCACTGTGCGTCGCGATGATCGACCTCGACCACTTCACGGCGTTCAACGACGCGCACGGCCACCAGGCCGGCGACGAGTTGCTCCAGCGCGCCGCGGCGTCGTGGGCGGGGGCGCTGCGGAGCATCGACCTGCTGGCGCGCATCGGCGGTGAGGAGTTCGTCGTCGGCCTCCCCGGCTGCGACGCGAAGGGCGCGCTGGGCATCGTCGAGCGCTTGCGCTCGCTGACGCCCGATGGGCAGACCTGCTCGGCGGGCATCGCGCTGCGCCGTGCCGGGGAGCCGATCGCCGACCTGCTGGGACGGGCCGACGGCGCGCTCTACCAGGCGAAGGGCGACGGCCGGGCGTGCAGCCGCATCGCCGCCTGACGAAGTAGGGAGTGGCACGTCCTACTTTCGGCAGTACGATCCCGGGCATGAGCATCGAGACCCCGCCGCCCTCGCTCCTGCGCCCGCTCGTCGAGGACCTGCACGCCCGCCGGGAGCA
>SYBY01000474.1 GCA_005788585.1 Actinomycetota bacterium
GCGCTCGCGCGTCACATTGAACGCGCGGCCCACTTCCTCCAGCGTCTGCGGGCGGCCTCCTGACAGGCCGAACCGTAGCTCGATCACCTCACGCTCGCGCGCCGGCAGGGCCGACAGCGCACGGCGGACATTGTCGCGCCGCAGGTTTTCGGAGGCCCGTTCGAACGGCGATTCCGCCGCCTGGTCCTCCACGAAGTCGCCCAGCTCGGACTCCTCCTCCTCACCGATCGGCTTCTCCAGCGAGATCGGCTGCTGGCTCATGCGCAGGATGTCGCGCACCTCGCGCGTCGTGCACTCGAGCTCCGCGGCGATCTCCTCCGGCGTGGGCTCGCGGCCCAGCGACTGGACGAGCTGCCGCTCCACATGGACCACCTTGTTCAGCTTCTCGACCATGTGGACCGGGATGCGGATGGTCCGCCCCTTGTCCGCGATGGCGCGCGTCACGGCCTGGCGAATCCACCAGGTCGCGTACGTCGAGAACTTGAACCCACGGCGGTAGTCGAACTTCTCCACCGCCCGGATGAGCCCCATCGAGCCCTCTTGGATGAGGTCGAGGAACGTGAGTCCCCGCCCCAGGTAGCCCTTCGCGATCGAGACGACCAGCCGGAGGTTGGCCTCGACCATGTGCTGCTTGGCCGCCATGTCCCCGCGCTCGATGCGCTTGGCCAGGCTGACCTCTTCCTCGGCGGTCAGCAGCGGTACGCGCCCGATCGAGCGCAGATACAGCCGCAGGCTGTCGAGGGAGGGTTCGACCGTGAGGTCGATCTCCGGCTTCTTCGACACCTCGGCGGTGCCGTTCTGGTTGGCCTTGCGGGCCTCGGCCGCCGCCTCCACGCGTGCGGCCTCAGAGGTCGGAAGTCGTCCATCCTGGCCGACGACGTCGATCCCCTGTTCGGTGAGGTAGCCGTGGAGCTCGGTCACCTGTTCCTTGGTGACGTCGACCTCCTCGAGCGCGCCCTGGAGCTGCTCAAGCGTCAGGAACCCTCGTTCCTGTGCTTCGGCGATCAGCGGACGGAGTTCGTCGATCTCATAGATCGGCGCCTCGTCCGCAAGAAGTACCTCGGTAGCGATCTCTCAAACCCCCCGTACATACCCGTTCGTGGGTGATCCCTGAGCGACGTGTCCCTCGTCGCTCCTCTCCTCCATGGGGTCCTGCATGTCGGGTCCTGCTGCGGTCACCACCGCGGGGGTTCGGCTGAGCCATGTGAACCTCTCGTGCGTAGACGGAGGAGGCCATCAGCCACTGGGAGCGGAGTGATAGCACGTTTCTGGGGATGTTGGTGTGCAACCGCACGAAGTCAGACGTCGTACCCGTACTAGCCTTCCTGTTTCCCCACCCGGTCTACGCCATGGAACCCGCCACCGTTCAGATCACGAACCCCGACGTCCAGGCCCGCGTCCCGACCGTGCAGGTGAGCCTGTCGCGCGTCGGCGTCACCGGGGTCGAGAAGGTCGTCCGCCTGCGGCAGAACGGCGAGGAGCAGCTCTTCGCCGTCATGCTCGAGTGCTTCGTCGACCTCGGCCCGCAGCAGAAGGGCGCGCACATGTCGCGCTTCGAGGAGGTCGTCAACGAGGCGATCGGCGAGGTCGTCCTCGGCATGACCGGCTTCCAGGCCGAGGGGCTGGCCGTCCGGATCGCCGAACTCGTGCGCGAGCGCCAGGGCGCGCGGCGCGCTGAGGTCACGATCGAGGCGCGGTACCCGGAGCACAAGCCGGCGCCCGTCTCCGGGATCACGACCCAGGAGATCTACACGCTGTACGGCCGCGCGGTCGCGTCAGAGACCGGCACGCGCCGGATCGTCGGCGTCCGCGCCCAGGGCCTGACCGCGTGCCCGTGCGCGCAGGAGCTCGTCGCCGGCGCGGCGCGCGAGCGGCTGCTCGCCGACGACTTCAGCGACGACCAGATCGAGCGGATCTTCGAACACGTCCCGGTGGCGACGCACAATCAGCGCGGCCTGGGGACGCTGCTCATCGGGTTCCCCGAGGGCGACGACACGACGATCGACGCCGGCACCCTGCTCGCGATCGTCGAGGACTCGATGTCATCTGAGATCTACGAGCTCATGAAGCGCAGCGACGAGGGCGCCGTGGTCGAGAAGGCGCACCGGCGTCCCCGCTTCGTCGAGGACTGCGTGCGCGAGACCATCCGCGGCGTGGTCGACCAGCTGGGTGGACTGACGGACGGGCACTTCGTGTTCGCGCGCCAGGAGAACCTGGAGACGATCCACCAGCACAACGTCGTGGCCGAGCGATTCGGGCTGCTCGGTGAGCTGCGTGCCGAGCTGCAGACGGGCGAGCACGCGCTGGAGCACGTCTCCATGCGCCAGTGGCTGGACGCGACCGGCCGGAAGTGACGTGACACGGAGATTCGGTGCCAGATGGCGGATGCCGGCGCGCGTCTGCCGGTGACCGAGATCCGCTGTCGTACTGGTGGTCCGGCCGCGGATCTCGGGTGCCGGCAGACGTGATGCCGGCGCCGCCAGGTGGCACCGAAGATGCGTGTCAGGTCACGAGCACCGGGCGGCCGCGGTGACGCGGGGGGTTACGCCCCGCGCTGACGGGTGCTGATCGCGGCGAAGCGCTGGGCGATCATGCGGTCGCGCGAGCGCAACCGTTCGGCGGCAGCGCGCGACCCCGTGCCGGGGCGGTCGGCGATGCCACATGCGGCGAGCATGGCGCGGCGGAGCTGCTGGGTCCTGTCGTCCATGATGGTCTCCGAGAGTTGCACGAGACCGGAGCTGGAGCGCCGTTCGTGCGGTGTGCGGGGTGCACTGTTGGTATCGGCTGCATCGGACGCCTTCCACATCCCCAAACGTGGGTAAGCGGACGTACGACCGAGCCGGTGACCCGACCTGCAGCCGGTGGGGCTCAGAGGCCGTAGAGTCGATGTCATGAGCACGGATCGCCGGAGGCGGCGGCCCGAGCAGCTGCGTCGGCGCGCCACCCCGGGCCTTCTCTTCGGTCTCGGTGCTGCCTACATCGCCCTGAGCCTCGGCGTGTGGCAGGTGGCCGACCCGACGGAGACCAGCGCCCCCTGGTGGCCGGCCGCGGGGCTCACCCTCGGTGTCCTGTGTCGCATCCGACGGGCCGACTGGCCCTCGGTCCTCGCCGTGGTGTTCGCCGCCGATGTGGTCGCGGATCTGATCGAGGGCACCACGGTCCTCACGTCGCTCGGGTGGGCCACCGCGAATGCCCTCGAACCGCTGCTCGGCGCCCTGGCCATGGCGTGGGTGTTCCGCGGCCACGCGCCGAACATCGAGTCCCCCGTCAACGTCCTGCGGTTCTTCGGCGTGGCCGCGCTGGCGGGCACGCCCGCCGCGTCGCTGATCGGCGGCGCCACGAGCGCCCTGGCCTACGACCTGGACCTCCTCGAGTCATGGCGCCTGTGGTACATCGGCGACGTCCTCGGGATCCTGCTCGTCGCCCCCGTGGTGCTGTACCTGCCGCAGATCCGCGCAGCGTTCGATGCCCGGTTCGCGATGATGCTCGGGCTCACCGCAACCGTCGTCTTCGTCGTCTTCACCGCCCGTGAGGACCTCGACCTGAGCCAGCCGTACCTCATCACGCCCGCGCTCGTCCTCGCAGCCCTGTGGTTCGGGGCTCCGGGCGCGGTGATGGCGGCGCTGCTGACGGCCCTGATCGCGAACGTCGCGAGCGCGCAGGGCCACGGCCCGTTCGTGCTCGGGGACGGCAATCCCGATGCGCTCGCCGACCTCCAGATCTTCGTCGCCGTGCAGCTCCTGACGATCTTCCTCGTCGTCGCCCTGCGCGCGCAGCTGCTGACGGCGCGCGCACACGCCGAACGGCTCAGCGAGGAGCAGCTGCGCGACCGCCTCACGGGCACGGGCAGCCGGCTTCGCGTCGAGGACGAACTCGCCGCCGCCACGTCCCAGCCGGCCGTGGGAGACAGCGTTCCGTCGGCCGCGGTGCTGTTCCTCGACCTGGACGCGTTCAAGCCCGTCAACGACCGCGACGGCCACGCCGCCGGCGACGAGGTCCTGCGCGTCGTGGCCCGCCGCCTCGAGGATGCGGTGCGCGACACCGACACGGTCGGGCGCGTCGGGGGCGACGAGTTCGTCGTCGTCTGCCGCGACATCACGCCGGCGGAGCTCGAGCGTCTTGCGGCGCGGCTCGCCGCGGCGGTCGCGGTGCCCATGCGGATCGCCGGCCACGACATCACCGTGGGCGCGAGCATCGGGACGAGCTGGACGGCGAGCGCCGACACCGGGGCGCTCGATCTGCTGCGCAGCGCCGACCTGGCGATGTACCGGGAGAAGCTCGGACACCGTCCGGAGACGCCGGCCTAGATGACGTGCTCGCGCCGCTCGCGCGCGGCCTCGAGCTGGCGCCGCAGCCCGAAGAAGTAGTCGATGCCGCTGATGACGGTGATGCCGACCATGACGTAGACGAGCGCGTCGACCCATCCCGGCGTGGGGTCCAGAGCGATGACGAAGAAAATGGTGATGACCTGC
Organism: Actinomycetota bacterium; assembly: GCA_005788585.1. The sequence goes on from SYBY01000474.1 coordinate 4,473, forward strand.
ACGATGGTCTTCGCCTTGCCCCACCAGTTCGCCGGGATGACCACGCCCTGCTGCGTGGCCTGCATCCGCGTGAAGGTCACCGCGATCTCGCGAGCGATGATGACCATCGCCACCCACGCGGCGAGCCGGTCGAGGGACACGAGCGCGAGCAGCGCGCCGATCACCATGAGCTTGTCGGCGATCGGGTCCATGAGCTTGCCGAACGTCGTGATCGAGTCGCGACGCCGGGCGTACCACCCGTCGAACGCGTCCGTGAGCGACGCGACCGCGAAGATGATCGCGGCGAAGAGGTCCCCCTCCTCGAACTCGCCGAGCAACACGACGAGCAGCACCGGGATCAGCAGGATCCGCAGGAGCGTGAGGACGTTCGGGACGTTGACCGGGAACACGGAGCGCTGAACCCTACGGTTCGCCGGGCAGCGGCACCCGCGCGGTGTTGCTGACGACCGCGGCCCCGATGCTCGCGATCATCACCAGCCCGATCGCCACGAGGTCGAGAGCAGAGAGCGTCTGGCCCAGGACGATGAAGCCCACCAGTGCCGCCGTCGCGGGCTCGAGCGACATCAGGACGCCGAAGACGTGGCTGGCCATCCGCCGCAGCGCCGCGAACTCCAGGGTGTACGGGATGACGCTCGACAGGACGGCGATCGCCGCACCCTGCGCGAGCAACGCCGGGTCCAGCAGGGCAGAGCCGCCCACCGCGATGCCGGGGCCGATCGGGACGAGTGCGGCGACGATCATCCCGAGGCTCAGGCCCGCGCTGCCCTCGACGCGGTCGCCCAGGCGCTGTGCGAGCAGGATGTACGCCGCCCAGCACGCCGCCGCGGCGAGCGCGAACGCCACGCCCACCGGATCGAGGCCGTCGGCTCCCGTCCGCAGGCCGAGCAGCGCGATGCCCATGGCGGCCAGCGCGACCCACAGCAGGTCCAGCCGCCGGCGCGATCCGGCGACGGCCACCCCGAGCGGGCCGATGAACTCGATCGTCACCGCGATGCCCAGGGGGATCCGCGCGAGGGCCTCGTAGAACAGGAGGTTCATGAGACCGAGCGCAGCGCCGTAGAGCAGCGCGGCCTGCAGCGCCCCGGGGGCACGGAAGTCGCTCGGGCGCGGGCGCCAGATGATCGTGACGATCACCGCGGCGAAGCCGAGGCGCAGGAGCGAGACGCCCGCGGCGCCGAGCTCGTCGAACATCGTCGCGGCGAGGCCGGCGCCGAACTGCACGGACATGATGCCGCCGAGCACCAGCAGCTCCGGGCGCACGCGGTCCGTCGGGCTGGCATGCGCGCTGGGCATCCCGCGACGGTAGAAGGTCGGGTCAGCCCGAGGAGGCGCCCGCGGGCAGGAGGCGCTCGCCGGGCGCCGTCCGCGCTCGGAGGATGACCTCGGTGGTCAGAACCGCCGCCACCAGTTCCACCGCCACGATCGCGAGGAGCACGACGAGCTGCAGGCGGGCGGCCTCCGCGGGCGACGCGCCGCCGAGCAGGAGGCCGACGAACGTACCCGGCAGGGAGACGAGCCCCACGTTGCGGGTCTGGTCCATCGCCGGGACGAGCCCGGTGTGGATCGCCTGGCGCACCGTGGGCGCGAGCGCGTCGCGAAGGCGATCACCGAGCGCGAGCCGGGTCTCGATCGCTGCTGCATCGGCGTCCAGCCCCTCGAGCAGTCGCCGGCCCGTCAGCGACGACGCGGCCATGGCGCCACCGATGAGGATGCCGGCCGTGGGGATGGCGGTGCGCGGCTCGGGCGAGAACGCGCCGACCGCGATGAGGATCCCGGTGGCGCCCAGCGCGGGCGCGCCGATCGCCACGGCGGCGCGGCGCCGCGCCGCCGGCACGCCGGTGAAACGCCCACCCGACGTCCAGGCCGCGGCGGCGAGCATGAGCGCGATGAACCCGACGGCCAGCGGCGGTTCGGCGAAGACCGCCGCGATCAGCAGCCCGACGACCGTCAGCTGCACCGCAGCACGCGTGCCGACCACCACCAGGTCGCGGGACATCCCGAGCCGCCGCCGCCACGCCAGCGCCGATGCGGCGAGGAGGAGCGTGGCCGCCGTCGCCACCTGGAGCACGGCGGCGCTCACGCGCGCGTCTCCCCACCCGGCAGGACGAGCACGTCGTCGGCCACCGCTTCGGCGATCGCGTCGTCGTGGGTGGCGACCACCACGGCGATCCCGGACGCGGCCAGCGTCCGGATCGTCCCGGACACGATCGCCGCCGCGTCTGCATCGAGTGCGGCGGTCGGTTCGTCGAGCAGGAGCACCTCCGGCGCCCTGGTCAGGGCGCGCGCGATCGCGACGCGGGCGCGCTCGCCGCCCGACAGCTCGCCCGCCGGACGATCGAGCAGCGCGACGGGCAGCCCGGCGGCCGCCGCGGCGCGTCGGAGCTCGTCGTCGGCTGGCGCCTGCAGGCCATACGCGAGGTTCTCGGCGACGTCGCCGGGAAGCATCACCGGGGTCTGGGTCACGAGCGCGACGCGCCGCCGTACCGCGGGGGCGGGGAGCGTGCGGATGTCGGTCCCGTCGAGCCGGACGACCCCGCGACGCGGCCAGATCAGGCCGTTCAGGCAGCGCAACAGCGTCGACTTGCCCGAGCCGGACGCGCCGCGCAACACCAGGACGCGGCCCCGACGCGTCTCCAGCGTGACGTCCCGCAGGACCGCGCGCCCGCCCAGGTCCACCGACACGTCGTCGGCGATCAGGACCGGCTCCGCAGGCGGGGTCGGTGTCGTGGGCGCAACGGTCACCCCGCGATTGTCGCCTGTCATGCTCGCCCCGTGACCGAGCCGACGCCCCAGCTGCGCCCGCCCCGCCACCAGGTCAGCCGCGCCGCGATCCGCTACTGGACGCTCAACGCCGTGATCGCGTGGGCCGGCGTGCTCATGGTCGCCGCCGCCGTCGGGCTCCCGCTCGACGTGGACGGCGTGCCGAAGCCCGCGCTGTTCGCGGCACTCGTGGTCGTCGCCGTCGTGCACACCGTGGTCATGCCGCGCTGGCGCTACGCCGTCCATCGCTGGGAGACCACCCCGGAGGCCGTCTACACCCAGACGGGCTGGTTCACCCAGGAACGCCGGATCGCGCCGATCAGCCGGATCCAGACGGTCGACAGCGAGCGCGGCCCGCTCGAGCAGGTCTTCGACCTCGCGACCGTCACCGTCACGACCGCCTCGGCGAAGGGCCCGCTGCGCATCGCCGCGCTCGACGCCGCCACGGCCGAGCGCCTCGTCGACGAGCTGACCGCCGTGGCGCAGGCGTCCGCCGGGGACGCCACGTGAGCGTCGTCGACGCCGCCGCCGCAGCCTCGACCGAGACGCCGTGGCGGCGTCTGAGCCGCCGGATGTTGCTCGTCCACCCCGTCCACGAGGTGCTGCGTCTCCTGCCGATCATCCTGGCGCTCCTCGTGTTCGGCCGCGGAGACACGGGCGCGATCGGGTACGGCCTGCTGGCCGCGGCCGCCGCCGTCACGATCGGCGTGATCCGCTGGATGACGACGGAGTACCGCGTCACGCCCGAGCAGGTCCAGATCCGCAAGGGCGTGCTGCAGCGCAGCGTCAGCTCCGTGGCACGCGACCGCGTCCGCGCCGTCGACGTGACCTCGCGGGTCATGCACCGGCTGCTCGGCCTCGCGGTCATCACGATCGGCACCGGGCGCAACGACGCGAGCAACGACGCCGCGCTGCGCCTCGACGGCCTCACCGTCGAGGAGACCGCCCGGCTGCGCGCCGAGCTGCTGCACCGCGCGGACGCGGATCTCGATGCCGACGGCCACGCCGTCGCCCAGCCGCCCGGCGAGGTCCTCACGCGCTGGCGCAACGCCTGGGTGCGGTACGGGCCGTTCTCGTTCTCCGGGTTCGTGACGCTCGGCGTGCTCGCCGGCGCCGCGGCGCAGGCGATGGGCAGCATGGTGGACATCAACGTCGACACAGACGGCAGCGGCCTCGAGACCGCCCTCTCCGACCTGCCGCTGGTCCCGCTGCTCGTGCTGGTCGCCGCGGTGATCGTGCTCGCCGCGATCGTGCTGTCGACGGCCGGCTACCTCGTCGCGCACTGGCGCTTCACGCTGACGCGCGAGCCGACCGGGACCCTGCACGTCACCCGCGGCCTGCTGACGACGAGGGCGACGACGCTCGAGGAGCGCCGCCTGCGCGGCGTCGAGCTCAACGACCCGCTGCCCCTGCGCCTCGCGCGCGGCGCGCGGGTGACCGCCATCGCCACCGGAGGAGACGCCCGCGGGTCCGCGGGCCTGCTGCCGCCCGCGCCTCGGGACGAGGCCCTGCGCACCGCGACGCTCGTCCTCGGCGACGAGGCGCCGCTGACGGCCCCGCTGCACGACCACGGTCCCGCTGCGCGCCGGCGTCGCTACACGCGCGCGCTCGCGCCCGCGGCAGCCGTCGCGGCGCTCGGGCTCATCGCGGTCGCCGCCGATGTCCTGGCCGTCGGGCTCTGGGGCGCCGCCGCGGCGGCCCTCCTCACCTGCGCCGCGCTGCTGGGAGCCGACCGCGCCCGCAGCCTGGGCCACGCGCGCGTCGGGCCGTGGCTCGTCACGCGCTCGGGCACGCTGACCCGCACCCGCGCCGTCCTGGAATGCGACGGCGTCATCGGCGTGACGTTCCGCGCGTCGTTCTTCCAGCGCCGCGCGGGCCTCTGCACGCTGACCGCGACGACCGCCGGAGGCCGCGAGGGCTACGACGTGCTCGACGTCGATCCAGCGGTGGCCGTCGCGCTGGCCGACGACGCGGTGCCGGGGCTGCTCGCGCCGTTCAGACTCAGGTCGGCTAAGTAGCGAGCACCCCGATTCAATAGCGTGCATTCGAGATGGCTTCGGCCCAACCGCATCTACAACGCGTAACGCTTCGGCATTACAAGAGCATCCAAGAGGCAGTCGTCGACCTCGACAGACTGACTCTCTTGGTCGGGCCGAACGGAGCCGGCAAGTCCAACTTTCTGGATGCGCTGGTCTTCATCCATGACTGCGTGACTGAGAGCGTCCACCATGCGTTCAGCCGACGTGGAGGGATTTCTGCGGTCCGGAGGCATTCAGCAGGCCACCCCACAAATGTCGGCCTGGGCCTGACCGTCGCCCTCGCAGACGGCCGAACCGCCACGTACCGCTTCGACATCGCGGCGCGGAAGGGCGAGGCATTCGCGGTGGTACGCGAGGACTGTTCCATCGTGGGAGCACCGGGAGAAGAGTTCGCCTTCTCGGTGCGCTCGGGCGAGTTCATGCACCCCGTGGAGGGGATTCGTCCTCACTTGGCAGCCGACCGGTTGGCGTTGCCCGCCGTCAGCGCGCTAGAAGAAGCCCAGCCGCTGTTCGACTTCATTTCCTCGCTGAAGGTCTACTCGATCGTGCCAAAAGCGATGCGGGAGCTGCACGACACCGATGAGTCCGCCGGCGTCCATCACCTTGCGCCCGACGGGCGCAACGCCGCAAGCATCCTTCGGCGCCTGATGGTCGAGCAGCCTCAGGTCTACGACCACGTTTGTGATGTTCTATCGAGCGCGGTCCCCGGCATGCATTCTGTGGAGCCACGTCAGGTTGGCCGCTGGGAACACATCGAGTTCCGCAAGGACGTCGGAACCTCGCACCCTTGGCGCTTTGAAGGCCTGAACGCCTCGGACGGGACTCTCCGCCTCTTGGGACTTCTACTGGCTGTGTATCAGCCAAGCCCCGTACCGCTGCTGGGCATCGAGGAGCCGGAGACGTCTGTTCATCCCGCACTAGCCGAACGCATCCTCGACGTCCTACGCGACGCGGCGGCGACGCGACAGGTCATCGCGACAACGCATAGCCCCGACCTTCTCGACGCGCACGAACTCCCCGCCGATGCGATTCGGTACGTCGACAGTGTCCAGAACCGGACAGTGATATCTCGGTTGAACGCCACCACCCGAGGTATCGTGCGTGATCGGCTCTACACGGTCGGCGAGCTCATGCGTGACCGCGAGTTGCAGGGCGATACTGAGGAAGCGAACCTGCTCGCGCGGCAGCATCCGCTGTTCTAGTGCAAAGGATCATCCCGATCGTCGAGGGAGACGGTGAAGTGGCTGCCATCCCGCTGCTTCTCCGCCGATTGTTGGCGGAGCGCAGTCGAGATGACATTGCAGTCGCAACGGCGTTCCGTGTGAAGCGTCAGCGTGTGATTCGCGAAGGCGAACTTGAACGATCGATCACCGTCGCCTGCAGAACGAGACTGCAGGAGGGCGATCACGGACTCGTCCTCGTACTCCTCGATTCAGATACCGACTGCCCATTCGAGGTCGCCCCCGCGCTGCTCGAGCGTGCTCGCTCAGCCACGCGGCATGGCTGCGCCGTCGTCATGCCTTGCCGCGAAGCGGAAGCCTGGCCTCTCGCCGACATCGAGCACATCGCTAAGCAACTAGACCTACCGCTAACAGCCAACCCGCCGAACGACCCCGAGTCGGTCAATCCCAAAGCCTGGCTCGAACGTCACCTCGGCACGGCTACCCCTTACAAGCCGACATCACATCAGGCGGCACTGTTCGCACACCTCCGACCAAGCGTCGTAGCAGCGTCGAGCCCGTCGTTCGCCAAGCTGATTCGGGACCTAGATAGAGCGTTGGATCTCGCGCCGTTCAGGGCTTGAGCCGGCGGCCGGTGGCGAACAGCCACGCGCTCCACGCCACGCAGATCGCGCCGCACGCCAAGGTCACGCCCAGCGCCAGCGCGAACGACACGTCGGCCGTGCCCAGGAACCCGTAGCGCACCGCCTGCACGAGGTAGAAGATCGGGTTGAGGTGGGAGATCTCCTCCCACGGCGACGGCAGCAGGTCGACGCTGTAGAAGACCCCGCCGAGGAACGCCAGCGGCAGGATCGCGACGTTGTTGACCGCCATGTGGTGGTCGAAGCTCTCGGCGTAGATCCCGACGACGACCCCGAGCGCGCAGAACGCGACGAGCAGCGCCAGCACCGCGGCGGCCAGCGCCAGCGGCTCACGTACCGGCACGCCCGTGACGGGCACCGCGACCGCGCCGAGCGCGATCCCGATCGCCAGCGCCCGGACCGCCCCGCCCGTCGCCAGGCCGAGGTTCACCTCCCACGCGCGCATCGGCGCCGCGAGCACGTCGTGGAGGTAGCGGTCGAAGCGCGCCTGGAAGGTCGAGGACGCGTTGTTCGAGTACGCCGCCTGCGCCATCGCCATCGCGATGAGGCCCGGGACGATGAACTGGTCGTACGGCACGCCGTCGATCTCACGGATCCGCCCGCCCAACGACAGCCCGAAGACGACGATGAAGAGGAGCGAGCTGATCACCGGCGCGAGGATCGTCTGGGTCCACAGCTTCAGGACGCGATGCGCCTCGCGGGACGCCAGGGCCAGCAGGCCACGTCGGCGTTCGAGGAGGCGACCAGCGGACGAAGGAGCGCCAGCGAGTTCGTCCCCGGGATGGCGAGCCTCCAGGCGAGTCATCCCGCCATGGCCCGCAGGTAGACGTCCTGGAGCGTGTCGACCTCGTAGGTCGCGCGCAGCCCGTCGGCGCTGTCGCGCGCCAGCAGCCGCCCGTCCCGGATGAGGGCGATCTCCTCGCACAGCGCCTCGGCCTCCTCGAGGTAATGCGTCGTCAGGAGGATCGTCGTGCCCGCCGCGTGCAGGCGCCGGATGTACTCCCACAGCTCGGTGCGCAGCTCGATGTCCACCCCGGCGGTCGGCTCGTCGAGGATCACGAGGCGCGGTTCGTGCATGAGCGCGCGGGCCAGCAGCAGCCGCCGGCGCATCCCGCCCGAGAGCTGCGGCGCACGGACGCCTGCCTTCCCGCGCAGGTCGAACACGTCCATCATCTCGTTCGCGCGGGCGCGAGCGTCGCGGCGGGTCATGCCGTAGTAGCCGCCGTGGTAGACGAGCGTCTCGCGGACGTCGAGGAACCGGTCGAGGTTGACGTCCTGCTCGGCGAGCCCGACCAGGCGCCGGGCCTCGAGGCTGTCGTGCGGCAGCCCGAACACGCGCAGCTCCCCGGCCGTCACGCGGATGTGGTTGCAGACCGCGCTGATCAGCGTCGTCTTGCCCGCGACGTTCGGACCGAGCAGCCCGAAGAACGCGCCGTCGGGGATCTCGAGATCGAACCCGTCGAGCGCGAGCAGCCCGCCGTCGTACCGCTTGGTCAGGCCGCGGAGCGCGAGCGCGGGTGAGGACGGCGGGGCCACCGCCTCACGGTAGCCCCGCGTCCGCGCTGCCCCGGCGCCTACCCGGCCGCCGGTGCCGGCGGCTGGACCAGCGCGTCGCCCGCGATCGCCACCCGCGCCGGGATGCCCGGGCCGAGCCACGACACGAACAGGCTCGCCCCGCCCGAGCGATCGACGTACTCGACGACGAGCTCGTGCTCGCCCGCGGTCAGCGGCAGGGTGGTGTTGCGCGTCGGGAACAGGATGTTCCGCGTCCACTGGCTCAGGACCAGCCGCCCGTCGACGTAGATGCGGTACCCGTCGTCGGCACTGCCGTAGAGCTTGTACGACCCGGTCTGCGGCACCCGCAGCCGGCCGGAGAACCGCGCCGACCACGTGTCGGCGCCGACGCCCGGCGGAGCGCCGTTGCCCCACCGCTGTTCGAGCGACGTGACGACGGCCGTGCCCTTCGGCTCGGTGAACTCCGCGGTGTCGAACCACTCGGCGCGCAGACCGGCGTCGCCGCTGGCGGGCAGCCGCGAGATGATCTCCTGCGCGACGGGATCGGACAGCTCACCGGTGCCGTCGCGGACGCGCAGCGTCGCCGTCCACGTGCCGACCGCGTAGGTGTGGGTCGCCGCCGGCGTCGTCGTCTGCGCCGTCTCCCCGTCGCCGAAGTCCCACAGGTACGTCAGGCCCTCCCCGGCGGGATCCAGGCTCTCCGACGCGTCGAACGTGACCGCCAGCGGCGCGTCCCCCTCGGAGGGATCGACCGCGAGGTCGGCGACCGGGATCTCGGCCGCCGGCGCCGGCAGGAGGTTCGCCGGGCCGATCGGGACCTTGTTCGGGACGCCCGGGCCGTTCCACGACACGCGCAGGCCGGCATTGCCGGTGCGATCGACGTACTCGACGACGATGTCGTGTTCGCCAGCGGTGAGCGGAATCGACGTGCTCACCTCGGGCTGCCACGTGTTGAGGGTCCAGCGGTTCAGGCGGGTGACACCGTCGATGATCACCCGGGCGCCGTCGTCGGCCCGCGAGTAGAGCTTGTAGGTGCCGGTCTCGGGCACCACGAGCTTGCCTTCGAACCGCGCGGTCCACTGGTCGGGCGTCACGCCTGCGGGCGCGCCGCCGCCCCACTGCTGCTCGAGGGTCGTGACGACCTCGGAGCGGACCCGTCCGGTGAAGTCCGGATTGTCGTAGTACGTCGCGCGCAGCCCGACCGTCCCCGGCTCCGGCGCCGCGTAGTTCGCCGTCAGCGTCGTGTCGGCGTCGGGCATGGTGAAGCTGTGCGCGGCGCCGCCGCCGTCCGACCAGCCGGTGAGGTCGAACATCGACCCGCCGTCGATCTGCCGGGATGCGGCCTCGACCGTGAGCACCGTGCCCGGCCACGACGTGACCGTCACCGGCGACGTCGCCTGGACCCGCTCGTTGAGCGACACCTTCAGGCCGGGCGGGCTCGTCGTGACCGCCAGCGTGCGCTTGCGCGGCTGGACCGTGCGCGTCACGGTGCGACTCAGCCCGCGCGAGTCCGTCGCGGTGAGCCGGATCACCAGGTAGCTGTTCTCCCCACCGTCGAGGTCCTCCGGCTCGGGACCGAGGATGGTCGGCGTCGCGCCGGTGCCGCTGAACCACGGGTGGTAGTGGTCGGCGTGGTGGCGGCGGACCTCCCAGCTCAGCGCGGTGCCGGGCAGCGCGCCATCCTGCTCGTCGGTGGCGCTGCCGCGGAGCTGGATCTCGCCGTTGGCGGTGAACGTCGTCCCCTCGACGGGGCCCTCGATCACGGGTACGGGCGCCGTGTTGCCCGCGTCGACCAGCACGGTCGCGGGCGCGGACTCCACGCCCTCGTCGTCGCGCACGCGCAGGGTGACGGTGCGCTGCGCAGCGGCGGTGAACGTGTGGGTGGTGGCGGGCGTCGACGTCTCGGCGGTCGTGCCGTCGCCGAAGTCCCACAGGTAGGTCAGCGCGTCGCCATCCGGATCACGGCTCGCCCCGCCGTTGAGCGACACCTCGAGCGGCAGCGCCCCCGACTGCGGAGTGGCCGTGACCCGGGCGACCGGCGGGCGATTGCCGCCGCCGACGTACCGGATGCGCGTGACCTCGCCGGTGAAGGTCGAGACGTACAGCGCGCCGTCCGGTCCGAAGATCGTGCTGAGCAGCATGCCGCCGTCGGTCGCCCAGACCGCGGCGTCGTACCCGCCGCCGGCCTTCGGCCGCAGGGTGTTCAGGGTGCCGCAGTTGAAGTCGGCGAACAGGTACGCGTCGTCCATGTCGGGGTTCCACGCGCCGTTCGGGACGAACGCGCCGCCGGTGATGGAGCCGCACGTGCTCTCGTTGCTGTGCGCGTAGGCGTGGATCGGCCCTCGCGTCCAGTGCGCGCCGCAGCTGGTCTTGCTGCCGATGACGCAGTTGCCCTCCCGGACGTTCCAGCCGTAGTCCGCGGCCTTGACGCCCTCGTTGACCTCCTCCCACGTGCCGTGGCCGACGTCGTTGATGAAGAAGCGGTCGCCCGCCGCATCGGGGTCGAACGCGATGCGGAACGGGTTGCGCAGCCCGGTCGCGTAGATCTCCTGGCAGTCGATGCCCGTCGCGCCGACGCCGATGAGCGCGCACCGCTGGCCCGTGGCCGCGTAGGGGTTGTCGGCCGGGATCGACCCGTCGGGGTTGATGCGCAGGATCTTGCCGATCAGCGCGTGACGGTCGCGCGCAGCGCCGTTGTACGCGCCGCAGGCCCCGAGGAGCCGGTAGTTGCAGCTCCCGTCGCCGACCGAGATGTAGAGCGACCCGTCCTTGCCCTGGTGCACGTCGCCGGCCATGTGCAGGTGGCCCGCGTTCGGGATCTTGTCGAGCAGGATGACCTCGGAGGCGGGGTCGATCGTGTCGCCGACCATCGTGAAGCGCGACAGTCGGTTCATCGCCTTCCCCGCGCCGTAGCCGCCTTCCTGGCCCTCGCACTTCGAGGTGCCCTTGACGGTCCAGTAGGCAAAGACGTGGCCGGTCAGGGCGAAGTCGTCGGAGACCTCGAGGCCGACGAGACCGCGCTCGGAGTTCGCGCAGACCCGCGGGGAGATGTCGAGCGCCGGCTCGGGATCGAGGGTGCCGTCGGGGTGGACGATCCGCAGCCGCCCCTGGCGCTCGGTGACGAACAGCCGCCCGTCCGGCGCGAACACCATCGCGACGGGCTCGGGGACCTCGGCCACCGGCTCCTCGACGTAGCCCTCAGGCAGCGTCAGCGCCGAAGCGGGAGCCGCGCTCCCCAGCGCCAGCCCCAGGATCACGAACAGGAGAACAGGAAATCGCGCCAGCATGGGCGCGAGTCTTGCATCGAGAACACTGAACGATCTTCAGTTTTCACTGAATCCCGTTCAGATCGTATGAAGGACGATCGGCGGGCCCCGGCGGGGACGTCCACTAGGCTGGCGGCCATGCCGCTCATCCCCACCGTCGTCGAGCGCTCCGCCCGCGGCGAGCGCGAGTACGACATCTACTCGCGCCTGCTGAACGAGCGCATCATCTTCCTCGGCTCGGCCGTGGACGACCAGGTCGCCAACATCGTCGTGGCGCAGCTCCTGCACCTGGAGTCCTCGGACCCGGACAAGGACATCTCCATGTACATCAACTCGCCCGGCGGGTCGATCTACGCGGGGATGGCGATCTACGACACGATGCAGTTCATCAAGCCCGACGTCCAGACCATCGTCTGCGGCATCGCCATGTCGATGGGCTCACTACTGCTGACCGGCGGCGCGAAGGGCAAGCGCATGTCGCTGCCGAACTCGCGGATCCTCATCCACCAGCCGTCGGCCGGGTTCGAGGGTCAGTCCTCGGACATCGAGATCCACATGACCGAGATCCTGAAGACCCGCAAGCGCATCGACGAGCTGTACGCGCTGCACACCGGGCAGTCCGAGGAGCAGGTCCACGTCGACATGGAGCGCGACCGCTTCTTCCGCCCCGATCAGGCGGTCGAGTACGGCCTGATCGACAAGGTCATCGACTCGCACTGAGCGCCCGCAGCGCGGCGCGGATCTCCGCGTCGCGCCGTTCGGCGTCCGGGTCGGTCCAGCGCCACCGCACGCCCTCCTCGATGACGAACCGCGGCTGCCCGTGGTCCTGGAGCCGCACGACGTCGAGCCGCAGCGCGGCCACGCGGTCGCTGATCGCCATCGGGTCCTCGAGGATCGTCACCTCGCAGTGGGCGGTCAGCGCGATGTCGCCGCCGGCCATGATCGTCAGCGCCGCGCGCGGGTCCTCACGC
>SYBY01000475.1 GCA_005788585.1 Actinomycetota bacterium
CAGGAGCCTTCCAAGCTCTTAGGGCGGGTTCGATTCCCGTCGCCCGCTTGTAGGAAACAGTGCCACGGGGAGTGGCGCAGTCTGGTAGCGCACCCGGCTGGGGGCCGGGCGGTCGCAGGTTCAAATCCTGTCTCCCCGACTACACGGAAGCCCCGCGAGACGCGGGGTTTTCGCGTTTCTGCAGTGGTTACGCCGGTCCAGCTCCGCTCGTGTTGGGGAGACCACGGAGGCGTCGGAGCGGTCGGTTGACCGGCTCGACCCGAACCTGACAGCATCCGCGCCGTGCTGACCATCAACGATCGGCCGGTGTTCCGGATCGGGCTGACGAAGGAGCAGGGCAAGCTCATCAGCCACTACATGGTCAAGGAGTACTTCCAGAACGGGACACAGCCGCGGATGGTCCAGGTCTGGGACTACCTGGTCGAGGTGCCCGGGCGTGACGGGCAGCCTGTCCGGCTGACGATCCGGGTCAAGGGCATGGGCTTCGACCTTCCCGAGCCCGGCAACACGGTGTCGGTGGTCATCAACCGCCGCCGGACCAAGGCGGCGTTCGACGTCGACGACCCGAAGATCTCGCTCAGCGCGCGGTACGAGCTGGGCGCGAAGCGGCGCAAGGCGAAGGCCGCGGAGGACAAGGCGGAGTTCGACGCCCTGCGCTCTGGCGGGCGCCGGTAGCGCGATTTCGCGAATGCTCCCGCGTAAGCAGACGGTGACCGCCCCCGATGGGGTGACGTGGGAGGTGTCCATCGACTGGACGCGCAACCCCGTGAAGATCCCGCACGCCTGGCGACGCGACGGCCGGGACGGGCCGGACATGGGCGACGCGTTCTTCATGGACTTCAGCGATGGCGTCGTCGCCGCCATCGTTGCCGCGGTCCTCGTCGCGGTCTTCATCCTGGTCATGTGGCTCGTCGTCTGGCCGCTCCTCGCCATCGCCATCGAGGTGGTCCTGCTCTCGCTGATCGCCATCGGTGGCACCGTGGCCCGTCTGCTCTTCCGCCGTCACTGGGTCATCGAGGCAATAGGCAGCGGCGGGCAGGAGCTTCGCTGGCGCACCAAGGGACGTGCCGGCGCGTACGCGACGGTCGATCAGGTCGCCGAGGCGTTGCGCGGCGGGCTCGCGCCGCAGCCCACGGCCGCCGAACTCACGCAGCCGCAGTGAGGCGCTTCCGCGGAAGCGCTGATGGCCGCGACTACGGACGCGCCGGCTCCGGCACGACGTTGCGGTTCACCCGGAGCAGGTTCTCCGGGTCGGACCGCCTCTTGACCCGTCGCAACCGCTCGAGCGTGGCTTCCGGGTAGGCGCGTCGCACGGTCGCCTCACCGTCGTCGCTGAGGTAGTTGACGTACGCACCGCTCGCCGGCAGGCCCAGCGCGACTGCCGTGTCGTCTGCCCACGCCTCGGCTTCGGCGTGCCCCGCGGCGTCATTCGTGACCGCGGCGGTGATGACGAGCATCTCCCGGTCGCGATGGGCGTACGCCGTCGCGTCCGGGGCGACCCGCGCGACCGCGCCGCCGAGCACCCGGATCTGGGTCATGGCCATCGGCGTGGTGGCGGTCGCCAGGCGCTCGAGCACGAGGTCGGCGTCGGCGGCGTCGAAGGCGTCCGCGAAGCCGTTGCGGACCGCAATCGCCGCGCGGTCGGGGCCAGGGCCGCCGAGCGCGAAGATCTCCGGGTAGGCCATCGGGCGCGCGTCCTCGGCGAGCGGCGTCGCGAGGGCGCGGATCGCGGCCAGGGTGCCTTCGCCCTCCGCGACGCTTCCCGCATGCAGGAACGTCGCCATGATGATCGGCCGGCCGTGGACCTCGGCCGGCAGGAACGGCGCGGGCGGTGCCTTCGCCGCGTGGATGATCATCGAGAGGTCGTCTGGCGCACCGCCCGCAAGCGTCACCAAGCCGGTGAGCACGTCGCGTTCTGCCGGCAGCACGACCATCCCGCCGAAGACCGTGCCGACCTCGTGGAGGCGGTAGCGCAGGCGCGTGACCACACCGAAGTTGCCGCCACCGCCGCGCAGCGCCCAGAACAGGTCGGGGTGCTGGTCGTCGTCGGCGGTGAGCAGCTCGCCGTCTGCGGTCACGACCTCCGCGGCGAGCAGCGAGTCGATCGTCAGGCCGTGGCGACGAACGAGCCATCCGATCCCGCCGCCGAGGGTCAGGCCCGCGACGCCGACCGACCCCGTGTCGCCGAAGCCGGTCGCCAGGCCGTGCTCCGCGGCCGCGTCGGTGTACACGCCCGCTTTGACGCCGCCCTGCGCCCAGGCCGACCGGCCGTCCACGTCGAACTCGATGGCGTCGAGCGCCGCGAGGTCGAGCACGATGCCGGCCTCGACGACGCCGTCACCCGCGAACGCATGGGCGCCGGCGCGGACTGCGAGGGGCAGCCCGCGCTCGCGCGCGAAGCGCACGGTCGTCGTGACGTCGTCGACCCCCGCAGCGCGGACGACCGCGAGCGGCCGGCGGTCGACCGATGCGGCGAACACCTGGCGGGCGGTGTCGTAGCCGTCGTGGCCCGGGGTGATCAGGGGCCCGCGCAGCGCGTCCCGGAGCGGCGCGACGTCGGTGGTGGGGATGGTCTGGTCGAGCATGTCGACGACCGTAGAACTTCAAGCGCAGTTGAAGTCAAGGGCCACCGCCGGACTCAGGTGCGCACCTCGAAGCCGAGGTCGACATCGCATGCCGCCTGGCCGCCGCGGATGCCCCAGCTCTCGGCCGGGATGTCTCGCACGGTGATCATGATGTGGTCGCGTGGGATGCCGAAGGGCGACAGCCGCTCGACGATCTCGGCGTAGAGGCGACGCTTCGCGTCCACCGATCGACCCGCGAAGCAGGCGATCGAGACGAGGGTGAAGCGCTCGGGGTCGGCCAGTCGCGGTGAGCAGGCGAACCGGTGCGGCTCGTGCGCGATGAGCCGGATGTTCCTGTCCTCGGGCGGGATGCGGAACGCGGCCACCAGCGCACCCTGGACAGCGTCGAGCATGGCGACCTCGTCGGTCTCGGTGTACGGGCGGCGAACCTCGATCAGGGCAGCGGGCATGGGTGGGTCCTTGGGCGAGCGGGTGGGAGCGGTCGATTCTGGCGCACCGCGGGAGCGTTGACGGTGCAACGCTTCCGCGGAAGCGCCTCGCGCCTCAGGCGGCGGCGCCGAACCACGTCGCCAGCGCATCGCTCAGCCCGTCGGCGCTGCCCTCGCCGACCCACGCGACGTACCCGTCAGGGCGGACCAGCACCGCGCTCGGCGCGCTCACGACCCCGAGGACCGGCAGCTCCCACGCGCCGTCATAGCGCGCGACGACCACCGGGACACGGTCGGCCCACCCACTGACGTCGGCATCACCGAGACCCTCGAGGTCGAGCAGCATCGGCCGCGCGGTGCGGAGCAGCTCGAACACCCGCCGCCCGTCCTCGAGGTCGAGGTCGGGCATGCGGCGGCCGAGGAGCGGGTGGCCCTCCCCGAGGTCGTAGTGGATGTCCAGCGCGGAGATCGTGCCGACGACCTTCCGGCGCGGTTCGTCCATCTCGCCGAACGCCGAGACGAGGTCGACCAGCGGCGCCATCCGCTCGTCTCGGCGCTGGAGTGCGGCCTGGACGATGGTGTGGTCGAGCGCGCGGGCGCCCACCGGGTGGCGCTCAGCGTGGTAGGTGTCCAGCAGGCTGTCGGGCGAGATCCCGTGCACGACCTGCGCGAGCTTCCACCCGAGGTTCACCGCGTCCTGCACGCCGAGGCTCAGGCCCTGGCCGCCGGCGGGGTAGTGGATGTGCGCGGCGTCGCCTGCGAGCAGGACGCGCCCGGCCCGGTACGCGGCCGCCTGGCGGGTGGCGTCGGTGAACCGGGAGATCCAGGTCGGGGAATGCACCCCGAAGTCCGTGCCGTACACGTCGATGAGCGCGTGGCTGAGCTCGCGCAGCGACGGCTCGGCGCCCGCGCCGAGCTCCCGTTCGGTGGTGATCACGCGGAACGTCCGACCGTCCTCCATCCGGTTCAGGCCATGCACGCCGACCTCGTCGTGCCGGACCTCCGCCGGCGGCTCCTCGGTGAGCTCGACCTCCGCGATGATGTTGCTCCGCGTCGCGTCCCACCCGGGGAAGTCGATGCCCGCCTGCTTGCGGATGCGGCTCCGTCCGCCGTCGCACCCGACCAGGTAGCGCGCCCGCAGGGACCCGCCGTCGGAGAGCTCCACCGAGACGCCGTCCGCGTCCTGCGCGAAGCCCGTCACCTCGTGGCCGTAGAGGATCTGCGCCGGCAGCTCGCCGAGCCACTCGGACATGAGGAGCTCGATCGTGTTCTGCCAGATCCCGAGCGAGTAGGGGTGACGCGTCGGGAAGTCACTCATGTCCAGCACGGTCGTGCCGAGCATCGACGCCTGGGCGGTCTGCCCCTCGGCGAGGAAGCGGTCGACGACGCCGCGCATGTCGAGCACCTCGAGCGTGCGGGCGTGAAAGCCGCCGGCCCGCGAGCCGACGAGCACGTGATCGGGGCGCCGTTCCACGACCACCACGTCGACCTGCGCCAGCGCCAGTTCGGCCGCCAGCATCATGCCCGCCGGGCCGCCGCCGGCGATGATCACGGCGTGTTCGGATTCGTGCATCTCGCTCCTCCAGTCGCGTTGCGGCGAGCGAGTATGAGGCACGAATCACGGCCTCATGAGGGGCGATTTCTCGCTATAACTTGGAGGTGGGGAGAGGGCGTCAGGCGCTGCTGACCAGCGGCCGCGCCACCGGCGTGTACGTCGACGCGTCCGTCGTGAACTCCGCCGTCCCGTAGGTCTTCAGCCGCTTCTTCAGCAGGCGGATGGCATAGGAGTCGACCACGTCGCGCAGGACCGGCACGCGGCTCGCCGCCGTCACCGCCACGAACCGGCCGATCACGAACGGGGCCGTCACGGCGATCCGCGCCACGTCGGTCTTGTCCAGGGAGACGCCCATCTCCGCGGCCTTCTCCGTGTCGTTGTTCGTGAAGCTCCGGATGAAGAACGCCTTGCTGTAGCTCTTCTCGACGCTCTCGGCCACGCGGTCGAACGGCGTGTCGCCGGCGCGCAGGTAGGCCGCCATCGTCGCGCGCACGAGCTCGCCGCACGTGGCGTCGTCGAAGCCGTCGCGCAACATCGCCGCGCGCGCGTGCATCAGGTGCAGGGTCTCGTTCGGCGTCCGTGGCAGCAACTCCTCGGGCAGGCCGAGCAGGAAGCAGCGGTAGCGGCAGAACTCGACGACCGCCCGCTCCTGGGCGTTGAACTCGGTGCGCCCCTTGCGCTTGGCCTGGGCGGCGAGCAGGTAGATGTTGATGAGCCCGGCCGGCATCTGGTCGACCTGCGGGACGGGGATGCCGAAGACGTCGAGGTCCCAGCGGTC
Organism: Actinomycetota bacterium; assembly: GCA_005788585.1. The sequence continues at coordinate 5,347 of SYBY01000475.1, forward strand.
CGAGCGCTTGAGCGCGTTGTAGCGGACCATCGAGTGCATGAGCCGGACCATCGCCGCGGCCTCGAAGCCCGGGCCATGGCGGTCCAGCGCGCCGGGCAGCGTCGTGACGGTGAAGAAGCTCGAGGTCTCGTTGACGCGGCGCGCGGCCTTCTTGCCGCCGAGCGTCCCCGTGAGCGCCATCGGCAGCGCCGCGTACGTGTTCAGGAACGTCGCGACGAACGCCCCGCGGGTGACGAAGGGCGAGAGGAACGCCATCGGGATCCGCTCGACCCGCGCGCCCTCGCGCACGAGGTCCATGTCCAGCCAGTCGGGCGCGTCCTCCATCGACGCGATGAAGGCTTCGAGCTCGGGCGGTGCATCGGGGACGGACTCGACGCCCTCCCGGCACGCCTGCTTGAGCATGTCGATGAGGCCCTTGAAACTGCGCTCGGCCATGAGCGAGGCGTACGGGTCGGCGACGACGTCGCCGAGCATCGTCGCGGTGCTCATGAGCTCGACGACCCGCTCGTCGGCCAGCACCTTGCGGCGGCTGGCGACCCACGCGGGGAGGGAGGACTCGTCATCGGGGCCGGTGGCCAGGCGGTAGGGCTGCGCCGTGAAGTCGACGTCGCCGTACAGCCGTGGCTGCAGCTGCTGCTGGCCGAGGACGCGCGCGGCGAGGTCGGGGTAGTGCAGACTCTGCTCAAGCATGTGGCCCACAACTTACGTCGTATAAGTTAGGTCGTCAAGATGGGAACCCCCACCCAGCCACGACGGCGCATGAGCGGCGAGGATCGCCAGGAGCAGATCCTCGACATCACCCACGCCATCGTCGACGCCGAGGGGTTTCACGCGGCGACGCTCAACCGGATCGCCGCCGAGGCGGGCGTCACGCGCACGGTCGTCTACCAGCAGTTCGGCGACCTCGCCGGGGTGTTCGTCGCACTCGTCGACCGGGAGGCCGCACGGGCCGGCGCGCAGTTCGCCGAGGCCGTCGCGCAGAGCCCCGAGCCGGCCGAGGACGACGGCGCGTTCGTGCATGCCTTCGCCGGGGTCCTCCGGGCCGCCGACGCGCATCCCGCCACGTGGCGCCTGTTCCTCTTCCCGCCGCAGGGCGCGCCGCCGGAGCTGCACGAACGCCTCGCGCAGGCGCAGTCGCTGGTGCGGCGCTACTTCATGGACGTGTTGCTCGCCATCAACCCGGACCTCCCCGACGCGGAGTACACGGCGCGCATCCTCAACGCGGCCGGCGACGAGCTCCTGCGCCTGCGGCTGACCGATCCCGAGCGCGCGACCCACGAGCGCCTGCTGGCGCACGTCCGCCGGCTCACGCCCACGCTGCTGCGGCAGACGATCTAGTGGTCCCGCGGCCGCGCGCCGTACTCTTCTGCGCCGTGACGCCCGCAAGGACACCCAGCACATGAGCGCCGGTCTGGCCGCTCTCCTCGATGACGTCGCCGCGCTGGCGCGCATCGCCGCCGCATCGGTCGACGACGTCGCCGCAGGCGCCGGCCGCGCGAGCATGAAGGCCGCCGGCGTCATCGTCGACGACGCCGCCGTCACCCCGCGCTACGTCCAGGGCTTCGAGGCGAATCGCGAGCTGCCGATGATCAGGCGGATCGCGATCGGGTCCCTGCGCAACAAGCTGTTCTTCATCCTGCCCGCCGCGCTGCTGCTCAGCGAGATCCTGCCGTGGCTCGTCACCCCGATCCTCATGATCGGCGCCACGTACCTCTGTTACGAGGGCGCCGAGAAGCTGTGGGAGTGGGTCGGTCCGCACGACCATGGCGCGGAGGCGGGCGTCCACGAGCCCGAGGACGAGGAGGCACTCGTCGGCAAGGCGATCCGCACCGACTTCATCCTGTCGGCGGAGATCATGGTGATCGCGCTCAACGAGGTCACCGACGAGCCGTTCATCTCGCGCGCGCTGATCCTGGTCGTCGTGGCGTTCGCGATCACGATCGGCGTCTACGGCGCCGTCGGCCTGATCGTGAAGATGGACGACATCGGCCTGCGGATGGCCATGGGCGGCAGCGGCGCCGGGGCGTCCTTCGGGCGCGGCCTGGTGCGGGCGATGCCCATCGTCATGTCGGTGCTGTCCACCGTGGGGATCGCCGCGATGCTCTGGGTCGGCGGCCACATCCTGCTCGTGGGGCTCGAGGAGCTCGGGGTCACCTTCCTCTACGACGCGGTCCACCATCTCGAGGAGGACGTCCACGACGCGCTCGGCGCGGTCGGCGGTGTCGCCGCCTGGCTGACGAACACCATCGCGTCGGCGATCCTCGGAGTCATCGTCGGCGCGATCGTCGTGACGGTCATGCACCTGCGCGGCGGCAAGCACGCGCACTGAGGCGGCCTACCGGGGCCACCGTCCCGTCAGGTGGTCTCCCGGCGACAGCGCCGCCCACGCTGCACCGGCGTCGCGCAGGCGCGTGAAGCAGGCGCGCAGGGCATCCGCCGTCACCGCGTCGGTCCACCAGCGATCGCCGCCGGCGGCCCGGGCGGCGTGCGGATCGGGGCGGTCGACCAGCGAGAGGTCGCACGCCACCCGGACCAGGACCTCGGCCTGGTTGAGCTGCTCGACCGAGGCCGCGAGAATCTCGCGGGCGTGCCTGGCGGCGTGCGGTCGCCGTCGCCCGGCGAGGATCGAGGCGCCGCGGAACAGCCCGCCGGCCGCGAGGACGCCCCACACCCCGCGGTCCAGTCCGAGTTCGTCCTCGACGATGAGGTGGGCGATGTCGTGCGGGACCTCGCGCGCCGGCCCGCCGACGCGGTTGTAGGCGCCGCCGTCGAGTTCGACCTCGACGCCGTCGGCACGGTGCAGCACCGAGCGGTACCGCCGCGTGGCTCCCTTGACGAAGACGATCTCGCCGGTCACCGCCCGGACGCTAGCCGTCGTCCGGGGCAAGTACGGACTCCGGATGCGCGCTGCACCCGATGCGCGCGAGTTCATGCGGGCGTACGGTCGCCCTGGGTCACTCTGAGAGGACGAACGACATGGGCGAGCAGCTGACCATTCTCGACACGATGTTCCTCGAACTCGAGGAGGTCGACGAGACAGCGCACATGCACATCGGCGCCACGCTGATCTTCGATCCGCTGCCGGGAGGCGGCGTGCCGGACATCGACGACCTGCGCGCGTACATGGGCGCGCGCATCGGCCTGCTGCCGCGCTTCGCGCAACAGCTGTCGTCACCCAGCGCAGGGCCGCTGACCTGGCTGACGTGGGAGCCCGCCCCGGACTTCGACATCTCCGCGCACCTGCGGCACGCGACGCTGCCCGCGCCGGGCGGTGAGGCCGAACTGCAGGAGTGGCTCGGGGACTTCTGGTCGCACCGGCTGGACCGCCACCGGCCGCTGTGGGAGATCGTGCTGCTCGACGGCCTCGAACACGGCCGCTGGGCGATGGCGACGAAGACCCACCACTGCCTCGTCGACGGCGTCGGGGCGCTCGACCTCGGCAAGGTGCTGCTCGACGAGACGCCCGACGCCCCGCCGGTCCCAGAGCAGGCCATCGAGCCCGTGCACGGCGAGAACGGCGGCGGACGCTCATGGTTCTCCCCGGGCATCGCGATCCGCGGGGCGCGCGCGGGGCTGTCCGCGCTCACGCACCCGCGTGACTCGATCGAGAAGATCGTCGCGGCGGCCGAGGTGATCATCAAGGAGGAGATCATCGCGGCGCCCGCGTCGAGCCTGAACCGCCCGACGAGCGGCACGCGCCACTACGCGACGGTGCGCCTGAGCCTCGACGACGTCAACGCGACCCGCGAGCGGCTGGGCGGCACGGTCAACGACATGGTGCTGGCGCTCTGCACCGGCGGGCTGCGGCACCTCCTCGAGTCCCGCGGCGAGCACGTCGAGGGCATCCTGCGCGCGCAGGTGCCCGTGAACGTCCGCAGCGCGGACGGGCGTGACCTGGGCAATGAGATCACGTCGCTGTTCCTCGAGCTGCCCATCGGCGAGCCGGACGCGCTCACGCGCTATCGCCGTGTGACCGACCACGCGGAGCATCTCAAGGCCGGCTCCCAGGGCGCCGGGGGGAGCACGATCGCGAAGATCGCCGACCTCGCGCCGCCGCTGGCCGGTGAGCTGCTGGCTCGCGCCATGTTCGGCAGCACCCGCATGTTCAACCTGACGATCACGAACGTCCCCGGGCCGCCGGACAAGCGCTACGCCTTCGGCGCGCCGCTCGTCGAGCTGCTGCCGCTCGTCCCGCTCTTCACCGGGCACAACGTGGGGATCGCGGCGGTGAGCTACGCCGGGCAGATGGTCTTCGGGATCAACGCGGACCGGGTCGCCGCGCCGGACGTCGCGGTCCTCGCCGAAGGCATCGAGCGGTCGTTCGCGGAGCTGGCGGCGCCGGTCCCGACGGACTGACAACAGTACCTGCCACATTCCGGTCGCGGTTCGGCATGATGTGACCAACCCGCGCGGGGGAGACGCGGACGACGAGAGGACCACGACCATGGCCGTGCAGACCGCCACGACGTTCGCCGAGGCGTTCATGACCACCGTCGACCGGCGCGCGGAGGATGTCGCGCTGCGCACCAAGGACGACGAGGTCACGATCACCTGGGGCCAGTGGCGCGACCGCTCGGCCGCGATCGCCGCCGGGCTGCAGCAGCTCGGCCTCGAACACGGGCAGTGCGTCGGCATCCTGCTGGGCAACCGCCCCGAATTCCATCTCGTCGACATCGGCGTGCTCATCGCGGGCGGCACGCCGTTCTCGATCTACCAGACCTCGTCGCCCGAGCAGGTCCAGTACCTCGTCAGCGACGCCGACGCGCGGATCCTCATCACCGAGCCCACGTACCTGCCGCTCATCCAGAACGCGCGGAAGGAGCTGCCGAACCTCGAACACGTCGTGGTCGTCGACCCCGAGGGCGAGCTGCCCGACGGCTGCCTGTCGCTCGCCGACCTCGAGGAGCGCGGCGCCGGCGCCGGGTTCGACCTGGAGACCGCGCTCGACGCGATCGAGCCCGAGGACATCCTCACGCTCATCTACACGTCGGGGACGACGGGGCCGCCCAAGGGCGTGCAGCTCTCGCACCGCAACCTGCTCGCAGCCGTCGACGCCATCGAGGCGATGGTGCAGTTCGACGACGACTCGCGGGTCATCAGCTGGCTGCCGAGCGCGCACATCGCCGAGCGGGCCGCCCACCACTACCTGCCGATCCGCTACGGCATCCAGGTCACGTCGTGCCCTGACCCCAAGCAGGTCGTCTCCTACCTCCCGGCGGTCCAGCCGACGTGGTTCTTCGCCGTCCCGCGTGTCTGGGAGAAGCTCAAGGCGGGCCTGGAGGCGATGCTCGCGGCGCAGCCCGAGGAGAAGCAGCAGGCGATGAAGGCGGCGATCAAGGCCTCGACGCAGAAGGTGCGCCTCGAGCAGGCCGGCGAGCCGGTGCCCGACGAGCTGGCGGCCGCCGTGGCGAAGGCCGACGAGCAGGCGTTCGCGGGCATCCGCCAGATGCTCGGGTTCTCCAGCATCAAGGCCGTGAACGTCGGGGCGGCGCCGACGCCCGTCGAGGTCATCGAGTTCTTCCACGCGATCGGGGTGCCGGTCGCGGAGATCTGGGGGATGAGCGAGACGTGCGGCGCGGGTGCCGCCAACCGGCCGGGACGGATCAAGATCGGCACCGTCGGCGAGCCGGCGCCCGGCTTCGAGATCAAGCTCGCCGAGGACGGCGAGGTGCTCGTGCGCGCCGACGCCGTGATGACCGGCTACCGCAACCTGCCCGACAAGACCGCCGAGACCATCGACGCGGACGGCTGGCTGCACACCGGG
>SYBY01000476.1 GCA_005788585.1 Actinomycetota bacterium
ACGTAGACGAACAGCAGCACGAACATGATCGGCTGGATCGTGAAGGCCGTGAACAGGTCCGGGTTGCGCGGCAGGCGCACCAGGTTGCGCTCGGCCATGATCATGGTGTCGGTCGCGAGGCGCCTCATGCCGTCGCCTCCTCGGTCTCGTCGTCGGTCCGCTCCTCGGCCGCGTGGCCGGTCAGCGCCAGGAACACGTCGTCCATCGTCGGCCGGTGCAGGCCGATGTCGTCCACGCCCACGCCCGCCTCGTCGAGGCGGCGGACCGCTTCGACGATCGCGCCCTCGCGCCGGCTCACGTAGAGCTTCACCGCGCCGTCCTCGACGACGGGCGTGTCCGTGCACATCGGGCCGAGCGCCGCGATGGCGTCCGGCGCGCTGGCCTCGTCGGCCAGCGCGACGACCAGCCGCTCGCCGCCCACACGGGCCTTCAGCTCGTCGGGCGTGCCCTTTGCGATGACCTTGCCATGGTCGATGACCGCGATGTCGTCGGCCAGGCGGTCGGCCTCGTCGAGGTACTGCGTCGTGAGGAGGACCGTGGTGCCACCGGCGACGAGCTGTTCGATCACCTCCCAGAGATCGAGACGGCTGCGAGGATCGAGGCCGGTCGTCGGCTCGTCGAGGAACAGCACCGGCGGCTCGGCGACCAGCGACGCGGCGAGATCCAGCCGCCGGCGCATGCCGCCCGAGTAGTTCTTGACGGGCCGGTCGGCCGCGTCGGAGAGCGCGAACTGCTCGAGCAGCCGGGTGGCGCGCGCCTTGGCGTCCTTGCGGGACATGCCGTACAGGCGGCCGAACATCACGATGTTCTCGCTGCCCGTGAGGCTCTCGTCGACCGACGCGTTCTGTCCGGCCAGGCCGATGTGCTCGCGGAGCTTCGCCGCGTCGGCGACCGCGTCGATCCCATCGACGAGAAGCTCCCCCGCGTCGGGCTGCTGGAGGGTCGTGAGCATGCGCACCGTGGTCGTCTTCCCCGCCCCGTTGGGCCCGAGGAGCCCGAGGACGGTGCCACGCCGCACCTCGAAGTCGACGCCGTCCACCGCGCGGACGTCGCCGTAGGTCTTGACGAGCCCGCGCACGCTGATCGCGGGCGCATCCGTGGGCTGTGGTGAGGTCCGTCGCTGGGCCGAATCCATGGTCGGCACATCTGCTCTGGAGGTCATGGCGGCAAACCTACGGATGGTTTAGGTCAAGTACCGGCCGCAATTCGTGGGAAGCTCTGCAGCGCGATGACGCAGACCTCCGGACGGCTCCTGCAACTCCTCTCGCTGCTCCAGACCCGGCGCGACTGGCCCGGCGACGAGCTGGCCGACCGGCTCGAGGTCTCCGGACGCACGATCCGACGGGACGTCGAGCGGCTGCGCTCGCTGGGATATCCCGTCCAGGCGACGACCGGGCCCGAGGGCGGCTACCGCCTCGAGGCAGGCACCGCGATGCCGCCGCTCCTGCTCGACGACGACGAGGCCGTCGCCATCGCCGTCGGCCTGCGGACCGCCGGCGCCTCGGTCGAGGGCATCGAGGAGACGTCCATCCGCGCCCTGGTCAAGCTCGAGCAGGTCCTTCCCGCGCATCTGCGCCGCCGGGTCACCGCGCTGAACGAGGCGACCGCCACGCTGACCCCGCCCTCGCGCGGCCCGACCGTCGACCCGCAGGCGCTCACCACGATCGCCGGCGCCTGCCGCGACCACGAGTGCCTGCGCTTCGCCTACCGCGCGAAGGACGGCGTCGAGAGCCGCCGGCTGGTCGAGCCCCACAGCCTGGTGAACATCGGCCAGCGCTGGTACTTCGTCGCGTGGGACTGCGACCGCGACGCGTGGCGCACGTTCCGCATGGACCGCCTCGAGCACCCGTCGACGGCGGGGCGGCGGTTCGAGCCGCGCACGCTGCCCGGCGGCGACCCGGCGGCGTTCGTGTCGAAGAACCTGGCGGGCTCCGCGCCGCGCCATGAGGCGCGCGTGACGCTGAAGGCCTCCGCGGCCGACGTCGCGCTGCGCAGCCCGTGGGCGGCCTCGAGCGTCGAGCCGATCGACGCGGTCAGCTGCGAGTACCGCACGAGCGACTCGTCGATCGAGTGGCTCGCCCTGCGCCTCGCGATGATCGGCGTCGACTTCGAGGTCCACGAGCCTGCCGCGCTGCGCACCGAGTGCGCGCGCCTGGCCGAGCGCCTGGCGGCAGCCGGTTCGTGAGTGCGCTCCTGGAGGAGGTGCGCAGCGCCCGGCGCGATCCGGCGCTGGCGGTGCTCGAAGGCTTCCACGCGGTCAAGCACGCGCTCCGGTTCGGCGGGCGGATCGAGCGGCTGGTCTGCGCGGATGTCGCGGAGGTGCGGTCGTTGGCCGACGCGCTCGCACCGGATGTCGCCGAGGCGGTCGCGGGCGCTCACGAGGTCGGCGACGAAGCGATGGCCGAGCTCACCGCGGTCCCTGCCGCCGGGCGCGTCGTCGCGATCGCGCGGCGCCCGGCGATCGACCTGGCCGAGGTCCTTGCCGACCCGGCGCCGCGTCCGATCGTGCTGCTCGAGGAACCGCGGCGGCTGGGCAACATCGGCGCCTGCGTGCGGGTCGCGGCGGCGGCCGACGCCGCGGCGGTCCTGACGACCGGCCCGGCCGACCCGTGGCACGCCGACGCCCTGCGGGGGTCCGCGGGGCTGCACTTCGCGCTGCCGGTCGTGCGGGTCGAGGACGGCGTGGCGCTGGGCGGCCGCCCGCTCGTGGGACTGGCGACGGGCGGCGTCGCGCTTGGTCCGGGCGTCCTGCCCGCGCGTGCGGTGCTCGCGTTCGGCACCGAGCGCCACGGGCTCAGCGACGAACTCCTCGCGCGCGCGGACGCGCGAGTGGAGATCCCGATGCGCGCGGGCGTGTCCTCGCTGAACCTCGCCACGGCGGTGGCGGTCACGCTGTACACCACCTGACGAAACGGGCGCTGAGCGACAGTTTCATCCCCCTCCGCGCGATCACAACTCGAGCATGACCACCGGCTGCGCCCGCAGCTCGTAGCGCTCGTCGACCGCGGCGGCGTTCACGAGCTGCGTGGTGGGTTGGGTGGGACCGAGTTCCCACGCCCCCCGTCCCTCATGGATGTGCCCGAAGACGCAGGCCCGCGGGGCGACCCGTTCGATGAGCTCCAGCTGTGCCACCGAGCCGACGTGCTCGCCGCCCATCGTCCGGTCCCCGTAACCGCGGGGCGGCCCGTGGACCAGCAGGACGTCGATGTCCTCCGGCACCTTCGCGTAGAGCGTGCTCAGGAACCCCTCGCTGTCGGCGCGCGGCGCGTTGAACGCCCAGTCGAAGAACCACGGCGTCCACGGGGAGCCCCATACCTTCAGCCCGCAGCCGAGCGTCTCGGCGTGGTCCTGGAGATAGACCCACGGAAGGTCGGCGGGCAGCAGCCCGGGCGCGCGTTCGAAGACGAAGTCGTGGTTGCCGGCGATGCCGGCGATCTCCTCCGCCGGGAGCCGTTCGAGCCACGCCCGGAACGGGCCGTCGAGCCACTCGGCCTGCGCGTGGATCTCGTGGTCGGCGACCGGGCACAGGTCGCCGCCGAGCAGCAGGACGTCACACGCCGGCACGTCGGGGAGGAACCCGTGGAGGTCGGCGAGACAGGCGACGCGCACGTACGCCACGGTACCGTGGGGCGGATGAAGGTCGCCACCCACGACGGCAGCTTCCACGCCGACGACGTTTTCGCCATCGCCGTGCTGCGCCTGCGCACGCCGGATCTCGAGATCGTGCGCACGCGCGACACCGACATCATCGCCG
>SYBY01000074.1 GCA_005788585.1 Actinomycetota bacterium
CATGACGGCCGAGGGCGGCAAGCCGCTGCTCGAGAATCGCGACGAGGTCGGCTGGACGGCGTCGGCCTTCGACTTCTACGCCGAGCTGGCGCGCGCCGAGGAGGGCCGGGTCATCCCGCCCGTCGAGCGCACCCAGCTCGCGCTGGTCATCCGCGAACCGCTCGGCGTCGTCGCGTGCATCGTGCCGTGGAACTACCCGCTGCTGCTCCTGGCCTGGAAGCTCGCGCCCGTGCTGGCGGCGGGCAACGCCGCGGTGTGCAAGCCGTCCGAGCTCACGCCGCTGTCGACCCTGGCGCTCGCCCCGCTGTTCGAGCATCTGCCGCCGGGCGCGGTGAACCTTCTCGCGGGCGCAGGCGAGGTCGGCGAGCACCTCGTCGAGCACGAGGGGGTCGACGGGATCGCGTTCACCGGATCCGTCGCGACCGGGACGCGCATCGCCGAGCATGCGGCGCGACGGATGGCGCGCGTCAACCTGGAGCTCGGCGGCAAGGACGCGTTCATCGTCTGCCCGGACGTCGCGGCGGACATCGAGATCGCCGCGCGCGGCGGCGCGTGGGCCGCGTACCTCAACGCCGGCCAGGTGTGCACGTCGGCCGAGCGGTTCTACGTCCATACGTCGGTGTACGACGACTTCGTCTCCGCGTTCGTCGACCACACGAAGACGCTGCGGGTCGGCGACCCGACCGATGACCAGACGGACATCGGCCCCATGATCTCGGCCGCGCAGCGGGCGAAGGTGACGGCGCAGGTCGACGCGGCGATCGCCGCAGGCGCCGAGGTGCTGACCGGAGGCGGGGACGCCGGGCACGCCCGGGGCCACTACCTCGAGCCCGTCGTCGTCGTCGGGGCCGCCGCGGAGACCGATCTCCTGCGCGAGGAGACGTTCGGTCCGGTGGCGCCGATCGTCCCCGTGCGCTCGCTCGACGAGGCGATCGCCCTCGCGAACTCCACGCCCTTCGGGCTCGGCGCGAACGTCTACACGCGTGACCTGGAGACGATGGTCCGGTGCGCACGGGAGATCCGCTCGGGCACGGTCTGGATCAACGACCCGCTCACGGACAACGACGCCGGCCCGTTCGGGGGCTTCAAGCGCTCGGGCCTCGGGCGCGAGCTGGGCACGGAGGGACTGCACGCCTTCCAGGAGCCCAAGCACGTCCACATCGAGACGCGCATCGAGGTGAAGGACTGGTGGTACCCGTACGGCGCGTAGTCTCCGAACGGTGAAGGTCATCGTCATCGGCCTCGGTGAGGTCGGCCACCACATCGCCCACACGCTGAGCGCGCAGCGTCACGACGTCACGGTCGTCGACCGTGATCCCGTCCGCGTCGAGGCGGCGCAGGGTGAGCTCGACGCCATGGTCGTGGCCGGCAACGGCGCGTCGCCGAAGTTCCTGCGCGAGCTGGGCGCGGCCGACGCGGACCTGTTGTGCGCCGTCACGCAGAGCGACGAGGCCAACGTCATCGCCGCGCTGGCCGCCGACCAGCTGGGGACCACGCGGACCGTCGCGCGCGTGCGCGACGACGACTACTTCGAGCCGGGGAAGTCCTCCGCCCGCGACGTGCTCGGCATCGACTTCGTCATCCACCCCGAGCGCGCGACGGCCGACGATCTCGCCGAGGCGATCCTGCTCCCCGGCGCCGTGCACGTCGAGCACTTCGCCGAGGGACGGGTGGCCGTCGCCGAAACCATCCTCACCGCCCGCTCGCCGCTCGTCGGCCGCCCGCTCAGCGACCGCCGCCGCGTGCGACCGGAGAAGGTCATTGCGCTGCTGCGCGACGGCAAGGCGGTCCCGGCCGAGCCGTACCACAAGCCGAAGGCCGGCGACCATGCGCTGATCGCGGCGTCGCGAGAGGACATCGGGCCCGTGATCGCGCACGCGGCAGGCCACACGGAGAAGGTGCGCGACGTCGTGGTCTTCGGCGGCGGCCGGATCGGCCTCCCGCTGGCCAAGCGCCTCACGCGTCACGAGGGCATCCGCGTCACCCTCATGGAGAGCGACCCCGAGCGCGCGCGGTTCGCGGCCGAGAAGCTCTCGCGCACCACCGTGCTGCACGAGGAGGGCCTGAGCAAGGACGTCCTGCTCGCCCAGGGCGTCGACCGCGTCGGCGCCTTCGTCGCGTGTGCGGGTGACGACCGCGCGAACCTGCTCGCCGCGATGCACGCCAAACAGCTCGGGGCCGGGCTGTGCCTGGCCGTCGTCTCGCGGGAGGAGTTCACCCCGCTCGTCGACGCGCTCGGGATAGACGCCGCCTTCTCCCCGCGCCTCGTCACCGCCGAGGCGATCCTGCGCGCGATGCGGGGCACGAGCGTCGAGAGCGTCTACCTGCTGACCGGGGGCGCCGAGGTCCTGGAGGTCGTGGCCGCCGACGGCTGCAAGGCCGCGGGCCGCACCGTGTCCGACGCGTCCTCGCTCGCCATCACGCGCATCGCCGCGATCGTGCGCGACGGCGAGGTCGTGATCCCGGACCAGGACGACAAGATCCGCGGGGGCGACCGCGTCATCGCCTTCAACGCCCGGGAGGGCGTCGCCGAGGTCCGCCAGGTCTTCGAGGCGGCGTGAGGCTCCGCAGGACCGGCTTCGGGCCGCAGCTGAACTGGCGGCTGATCATCCCGATCCTGGCCGGCGTGCTCCTGGCGGTCAGCCTCGGGCTCGGCGTGTGCGCGGTCGCCGCGGCGCTCGACGGCGGCGAGGGGCTGCTTGCCTTCGCGGTGCCGGCCGCGGTCGCGCTGCCCGTGTCGCTGCTGGCCCTGCGCTCGGCTCGCCTGCTGCGATCCATGCCGCTGCGTCCGCGGGACGGGTTCTTCGCGGTCACGATGGCGTGGGTGCTGGCCGCGGCGGTCGGCATGGCCCCGTTCCTGCTGTACGGAACGTTCGACCGGCCGGTGGACGCGTTCTTCGAGAGCATGGCCGGCTTCACCACGACCGGGGCGACGCTCATCGACGACATCGAGGCGCAGCCCGACGCCATCCTGCTGTGGCGCAGCCTCAGCCAGTGGCTCGGCGGCGTCGGCATCGTCGTCCTCGTCGTCGCGATCGCCCCGGCGACGGGTCTCGCGACGAGGCTGTTCGCCGCCGAGACCTCCCGGCTGACCGACCGGCTCACCCCGCGGATCGCCGACACCGCCAAGATCATCTGGGGCATCTACCTCGTGCTCACGACCGGCGCGCTCGTCGCCTACATGGCCGCCGGAATGGGACCGTTCGACGCGCTCAACCACGGGATGACCACCGTCGCGACCGGCGGCTTCTCCACGAAGACCGCATCGCTCGGCGCGTTCGACTCCACCGCGATCGAGATGGTCGCCATCGTCTTCATGCTCGCCGGCGGCGTGAACTTCGCCTTCTACTGGCGCGCGATCCGCGGACGCGACATCTGGCCCCAGGCGGCGGAGGTGCGCGCCTACCTGCTCATCGTCACCGCCGCGACGGCTGTCCTGACGCTGACCCTCGTCCTCGCGCAGAACGAGACCCGCAGCCTGGGCCTGGAGATCCGCGACGCGGCGTTCAGCGCGACGAGCATCATGACCTCGACCGGCTACACGACCGCGGACTTCGCCGAGTGGAACGACACCGCGCTGCTCATCCTCCTCGGCCTGATGTTCGTCGGCGGATGTGCCGGCTCGACCTCCGGCGGCATGAAGGTCATCCGGATCATGCTCCTCGGCAAGACCGCGTCGCAGGAGGTCCAGCGCCAGCTGCAGCCCCGCGCGGTGCAGGTCCTGCGCACGCGGCGCCGCGTGTTCGGCGAAGACGTCCGCCGTGCCGTGCTCGGGCTGTTCCTGCTCTACATGGCGCTCACCGCCGCCACCGCGCTGGCCCTGCTGGTGTGCGGCATGGACCTGCTGAGCGCGACGTCAGGCGCGGCCGCCACCGTCAACATCGTGGGGCCCGCGTTCGGCGATCTCGGTGCGTCGGACAACTACGCCGCGCTCCCGGACGCCGCGCGCTGGCTCCTCAGCGTCGTGATGCTCGCCGGCCGCCTGGAGATCTTCACCGTGCTGGTGCTGCTCACGCCCGCCTTCTGGCGGCCGAGCATCGCCTAACAGCGTCCGGCGCGGCCCTTGAACGGCAGGCGCACGATGGTCCGCGCCGCGTTGTTGGCCTCGTTGCTCTCGATGAAGTGGTTGTACGGGTCGGCGATGTGCCACAGCGCGAAGCACCCGCGCAGGCCCGTCACGTCGATCCACTGCTCGTGGTAGCTGGCCGGGTAGATGTCCGCCCACCCGACCGACGTGCCGAGCTCGACGCGCTGGCGGGACTCGTCCTGGCTGCATCCCGGGTTCACCCGTTTGCGCGGTGACCGCGCCGAAGGATGGGTGCGCCGCAGGTCCCGGAAGCAGTAGACGACCTTCGGCCCGACGCGCACGCGCCGCCGGTTCTCGCCGACGGTCCACAGCTCGAAGCGCGCGGCGTCCTCGAACTTCCAGTAGTGGCCCTGCCCCGGGATGGCCTTCCAGACGATCCGCCCGTTGTTCGTCGGCCGGGTGACCTGGCCGTTGGCGGTGTAGATGATCTGCCGCGCGCGCATCGAGGTCTTGCCGATCCGCCATCCGTACATCTTCAGCGGCCCGCGACCGAGCGAGTAGATCGAGTTCGCCGCGCGCAGCACGGTGCGCTTGCCGCGCCTGTCGGTCTCGAGGTCGTACGGCTCCTCCATCACGAGATCGGGGCAGCGGTACGCAGGCTGCGCACAGATCGGATCGGGGGCGGGAGCCGACACGCCGGGAACGATGGCGGTGGCGGCAGCAGCGGCGACGACGGGGGACAGCACGGCCGGGGGAAGGGTAGATCATCACCGGCACGGCTCCGGCGCCAACACGCCGAGGTCGTGACCATCCGGTGATCGAACCTGGACAGTCGACCAAGTTCAGGAGTAGCGTCCGCGACATGACGAGCCCCATGACCCGCCGGAGGTTCGTGCGCGGTGCCGCCGTCGGTGCCGGGCTCGTGGTCCTCGGCGACCCCCTCCTGGCGCGAGCCCAGCGCGCATCCGACATCGCGTTCACGCAGGGCGTGGCGTCGGGCGAGCCGGCGCAGCGCGGGATCACGCTGTGGACGAAGCTCGACGGCCTGGAGACCGCGAGCCGCCTGACGCTCGAGGTCAGCACCGATCCGGGGTTCGGGTCGACCCTGTTGGCGACGGACGTACTCGCGGACCCGGCGCAGGGCGGATCTGCCCGCACGCGCCTGGAAGGCGGGCCGCTGCAGCCCGGCGAGCAGTACTTCTACCGCTTCACGACCGGGTCCCAGGACTCCCCGGTGGGCCGCTTCCGCACGACGCGCCCGCCCGACAGCGCCGAGCCGGTGAAGGTCGCGTTCTTCAGCTGCCAGGAGTACATCGCGGGCTACTACTACGCCCACCGCGACCTGGCCGAGCAGGACGACATCGACCTGGTCGTCTGCCTCGGCGACTACATCTACGAGAAGGGCTTTGCGGGGACCGCCTCGGTGTCGAGGCCGGTCCGCAGGGACGAGTCGGCGCCGGAGACCGGCGAGACCGAGACGCTCGAGGAGTACCGCGCGAAGTACGCCCTCTACCACTCCGACCCGCACCTGCTCGAGGTCCGGCGGAAGTTCCCGCTGGTCGCCATCTGGGACGACCACGAGGTGGAGGACAACTACGCCGGCACGTTCAAAGGCGGCGCCGCCGAGCGGCGCCGCCTCGCGTTCGGTGACCGGCGGCAGAACGGCTACCAGGCGCACTACGAGGCGATGCCGCGCGTCCGCGCCGCCGGCGAGCGCGATCGCACGTACGGGTCGATCAACCTCGGCGCGGCGGAGGTCTTCCTCCTCGATACGCGCCAGTACCGGACGAATCAGCCGTGCGACCCGACCGACAGCGCGCTGGCGCCGTTCTGCGGGCCCTGGGAGTACAACCGCGGGTTCCGCACGCTGCTCGGCGCGCAGCAGAAGCAGTGGCTGAAGGACCGGCTGGTCGCCACGCCGGCGCCATGGAAGCTCATCGGCAACCAGGTGATGATGATGTCCCTGGACTCGACACCCGGCTGGCCCCTGAACCCCGACGCGTGGGACGGCTACGGCGCCGAACGCGCCGAGCTCATCGACCACATGGTCCGCAACGGCGTCGAGGACGTGTCGTTCATCACCGGGGACATCCACACGTTCTTCGCCGGGTCCGTGAGCCGGACCGGGCGGGCGAAGAACTCCGTTGCGGGCCGCACGGACGGAGCGCGGGCGACGGAGTTCGTCTGCGGGTCGATCACCTCGCCCGGGATCGTCGACCGCGTGGCCTCCCGGGAACGCGACCGCCGCGCGGCCGCGGCGCCCATCGACGGCCTCGTCCTGAACGTCAACCGCCACATGGCGTACTCGAACCAGGCGTACAAGGGCTATGGGCTCGTGACCGCGAGCCCGACGGAGCTCACCGTCGACTACCGGGCCGTCCGGGACACGCGCAGCCTGCAGAACACCGCGTCGTTCCTGCTCGCCCGCTTCAGGGTCGCGCGGGGCGTCGCGGCGGTCGAGCGGACGTACTCGGCGTACCCGCTGGCACCGCGCGGATCGGGGCCCCTGCCGCCCAGTCTCTCGCCGACGGCCGCAATCTGACCGGGAGTCTCACCCTCAGGTCGAGGGTGAGATATTCTCCGGCTGAGGCGCCGCCATGAGCCGCATGACGTGGATATGCAGGCCTCCCGGTGCGAAGACGTCGGCAGAGCACTGCACCGGGCGCCCATCCGGTAGGTGCATGACCTCCATGAGCTCCAGGACGGCGGTCGGCTCGGCGATGTCCAGTGCTGCCGAGGCGGGATCGTCACCACCCAGCAGGCGCGGCCGCACGTGGGTCTTCGCGAAGGCCACCGGGACCCCGAACTCCGGCAGCAGGTCGAGCACCATGCGCCCCTGCTCCAGGCCTGCCGCGATCTTCGCCGCGTCGGGCAGCGCGATCGACGGGTGCAGGACGTCGCGCATGAACGCGACGGGCTCGCCGTCGGCCACGAGCGTGCGTTCGATCGTCGTCGCGCGTGCTCCCGGCTCGAGCTCCAGCGCCACCGCTGCATCCTGCGGCGCGTCGCCGTGCTCGATCCGCAGCGCGCGGACCGCGAGCTCGATGCCCTGGCGCTCCGCGAGCAGCGCGTAGGACTCCAGGACCTCGAGCCCGTCGCTGAAGCCGCGCCGCCGGGCGATGGAGCCGACGTAGGTCCCGCTGCCCTGCCGGCGCACGACCTCCCCGGTCTCCTCCAGCCGCGACAGCGCCGCACGCAGCGTGCCGCGTGAGACCCCGAGCATCGCGGCCAGGTCGTGCTCGGGCGGGAGCCGGTCGCCCGCGCGATGGCGGCCGGGCGACAGCCACTGCCGCAGCGCCTGCTCTGCGTGATCGACGAGCGGGCGGTGCTCGGTGGTCGCCATGGCTTCCAGTGTACGAACCTGTTCGTCCACCGGGACTGGACCAAATGCAGGAAATCTCGCCGTGCACTCGTCCCAGTGAACAAATTCGTCTACTGTGCCGCGGCACCGTGTCGTTCGTCCTGGCATGCCCCCACTGCGGACCCCGCGAGGTCACCGACTTCCGCTTCGGGGGCGAGGTGCGCCCTGGGGACGACGGCGACCGTCCCGACGCCGCGACCCTGACCCGCACGCTGTACCTGCGGGCCAACGTGGACGGGGTTCAGCGCGAGTGGTGGCAGCATCGCTCCGGCTGCGGCGCCTGGTTCCGCGCCGAGCGCGACACCGGGACGAACCGCGTCCTGCGGACCGCCGCGGCCGAGGTCGTGTGGTGAGCGGGAGACTGCCGTACAACGTCGGGGGCACCCGGATCGACCGCTCGCGCGTGCTCCGGTTCACCTTCGACGGCAAGGTCGTCGAGGCCCATCCCGGCGACACCGTCGGCTCCGCGCTTCACGCGGCGGGGCAGACCACCCTGTCGCGCTCGTTCAAGTACCACCGCCCCCGCGGGCTCCTGTGCTGCGCCGGGCAGTGTCCGAACTGCCTCGTCGACGTCGACGGCAGCCCGGGCGTGCGGGCCTGCACCGAGCCGGTCCGTGAGGGCATGACGGTGACGCCGCAGAACGCGTGGCCGTCCCTGGGCTTCGACGCGCTGCGCGCGGTCGACCGCGTCGGCGGGCCATTCACCCCTCCCGGCTTCTACTACAAGATGCTCATCCGCCCGCGGGCCGCGTGGCGGCTGGCCGAGCCGATGATCCGCCGCGTCGCGGGACTCGGGCGGCTCGACCCGGGCGCGACCGACCGGCGCTGGCGCACCGACTACCGCCGGCGGCACTGCGACGTCCTGGTCGTCGGCGGCGGCGTCGCGGGGCTGGCGGCCGCCCTCCGCGCCGCCGAGCTCGGCGCCGATGTCGTGCTGGCCGACGACGGGCCGGAACCGGGTGGCCGCTGCCTGGTCGAGGGCGATGGCGCGCAGGTCGCCGCGCTGGCCGAGCGCGCGAGCGCCGCGGGCGTCGAGCTGCTCCAGGGCGCCAGCGCGCTGGGCTTCTTCGACGGGCTGGTGGCGGTCTGGCAGGGCAGCGTGCTGCACCAGGTGCGTGCGGCACGGACCGTCGTGGCGACTGGCGTGGTCGAGCAACCGCTCGTCTTCGCCGGCAACGACCTGCCTGGGGTGATGCTGTCCGGCGCCGTGCGCCGGCTCATCTCGCTGTACGGGGTGGCGCCGGGAACGAGGGCGGTGGTCGCCGGGGTGGGCGACCCCGCCCTCGAGGCGGCGGTCGCACTTCGGGCGGCGGGGATCCACGTCGTGGCCGTCGCTGACGCCCGCCCGTCGGCGACCGGTGGGGCCGCCGACGCCCTGCGTTCGGCCGGCGTGCCCCTGCTCGAAGGCCACACGGTGGTCCGGGCGACCGGAGGTTCCCGGGTCTCGAAGGTCACCCTCGCCGCGCCGGACGGCAGCCGCACCGGACTGCGCGCCGATCTCCTCGTCGTCAGCGGCGGGATGGCGCCCGCGACCTCCCTGCTCGCGCAGGCGGGCACGCCGCTGCAGCACGACGCCGAGCTTGGGCGGTTCGTTCCCGCCGACCTTCCCCCCGGCGTCTTCGCCGCCGGCCAGGTCGTGGGCCACGACACACCCGCTGCCGCCGAGCTGTCGGGCGCGGTGGCCGGGGCCGACGCCGCCCATGAGCTCGGGCTCGGCGACGACGCGTCACACGCCCGGCTCGCCGAGGACGTCTCGGCGCTGCGCGACGCCTCGCCGACCCCGTCGTCCGTGCCCCAGCCCCCGCCCCCGGACGGCGAGCGCGGCCGCTGCGTCGTCTGCCTGTGCGAGGACGTGACGGTGAAGGACCTGAAGACCGCGGTGGCCGAGGGCTTCGACGACATCGAGCTCGCCAAGCGGTACACCACCGCGACGATGGGGCCCTGCCAGGGGCGCATGTGCCAGCGGGCCGTCAACGCCGTGCTCGCGGAGGAGACCGGGCGCCCGCCCGCCGCCGTCGGTCTGACCACGGCGCGCCCGCCGTGGACGACCGTGCCGCTCGGCGTCCTGGCCGGCCGCCCGTACCAGCCGGCGAAGCGCTCGGCCCTGCACGCCCGCCACCGCGAGGCCGGGGCGCGCATCGAGTGGGCCGGCGACTGGCGCCGCGCCTACGACTACGGCGACCCCGATGCCGAGGTCGCCGCGGTGCATGACGACTGCGGCGTCATCGACGTCTCCTCGCTGGGCAAGCTGCTCGTGCGCGGGCCGGACGCCGCGGCGTTCCTCGACCGCGTCTACCCCAATCGCATGAGCACGCTCGCGCCCGGACGCATCCGCTACGGCGTGCTGACCGGCGAGGCGGGGCGGATCATCGACGACGGGACCGTTGCGCGGTTCGACGAGGAGACGTTCTACGTCACGACCACGTCGAGCGGCGCGGGCGCGATCTTCGAGTGGCTGCAGTGGTGGCAGGCCGACTGGCGTCTGGACGTGCGCATCACCGACGTCACGCAGGCGCTGAGCGCCGTGAACGTCGCCGGTCCACGCGCCCGCGAGGTCCTCGCCGCCCTCGCGCCCGGCCTCGACTGCTCGGCCGGCGGCTTCGGCTACCTCGACGCGCGGCGCGGGACCGTCGCGGGCGTCGAGGCGCTGGCACTGCGCATCGGGTTCGTCGGCGAGCTCGGCTACGAGCTGCACGTCGCCTCCGCCCATGCGGTGGCACTCTGGGACGCGCTCGTCGCCGCGGGCGCCCGGCCGTTCGGACTGGAGCCCCAGCGGGTGCTGCGCCTGCAGAAGGGCCATCCGATCATCGGCGTGGACACCGACGCGGAGACCACCCCGGCGATGGCCGGCATGGGCTTCGCCGTGAAGCTCGACAAGGACGAGCCGTTCGTGGGCAGGTGGGCGCTCGAGCGCCTGGCCTCCCGTGAGTGCACCGAACGGCTCGTCGGCGTCGTCATCGACGGCGAACACGTTCCCGGCGACGGCGCGGTCGTCGTCGCCGGGGACACCCCGGCGGGGCGGATCACGAGCGCGCGCCGGTCGGCGCGGCTGGGCCGCGGCATCGGCCTGGCGTGGGTGCCCACCGGCCTCTCGGAGCTGGGGTCGAAGATCGAGATCCGCGACGGCGGCACGACGTTCGCGGCGGAGGTCGTCGACGCCGCCTTCTACGACCCCGACGGGGAACGGCTGCGCGGATGATCGACCTCGGATTCCTGGACCCTGCCGCCAGCGCCCCGCCGCCCCGCAGCCCCGTGAGCGACGTCCGCGGCGCCGGCGCGCTGGTCGACCGGTCACGGGTGGCGAAGACCGAGCTGCAGACCGGCCCGGACGACACCGCCGTGCTCGCCGCCGCCGTCGAGCACGCCACCGGCGCGCCGCCGCAGACCGGGCACGCGGTCGAGGCCGACGGGGCGTGGTGGTGCCCGCTGACGCCCACCCGCGTCCTCGTGCTCGGCGACCCGCCCGACACGCCGGTCCCGCCGGTCAGCGCCGTGACCGTCACCTCGGGGTTCGCCGCGTTCGGCCTCAGCGGCCCCACGGCTCGTGGTGTGCTCGCCCGTGTCAGCGCCCTGGACCTCCGCCGCGCGGACACCGGCACCCTCCTGCCCGGCTCGGTCGCGCGCGTCCCGGCGATCGTCCTCTGCCGCAGACAGGACGAGCTGCTGATCCTGGCCGGCAGCGCCCACGCCCAGTACCTGTGGGAGACGCTCGTCGACGCGGCACAGGTGCCGGCGGTGGCCCATGCGTGACCTGTTCCGCACCCGGCGCATGTGGCGGCCCCGCCAGGACCTCAAGCGCCACTACGACGTGGTCATCGTCGGCGGCGGGACCCACGGCCTCGCCGCCGCGCACTACCTCGCCCACCACCATGGGATCACCGACGTCGCCGTCCTGGAGAAGAAGTACCTCGGTTCAGGCGCGGCGGGCCGCAACACGACGATCGTGCGGGCGAACTACAAGACGCCCGAGGGCGCGCGGTTCTACGACGCGTCCCTGAAGCTGTACGAGGGACTGTCGGCCGAGCTGGACTACAACCTCATGTTCAGCCAGCATGGCCACCTCACGCTCGCGCACTCCGACCGCGCGCTGATGGTCATGCGCGAGCGCGCGGAGGCCAACCGGCTCCTCGGCATCGAGTCCGAGCTGATCGACGCGCGCGAGGTCGCGTCGATGGTCCCGGTCATGGCGCCGCTCGACACCATGGAGCACCCGGTGCGCGGCGCGCTCTACCACCGGCCCGGCGGCGTGATCCGCCACGACGCCGTCGTCTGGGGGTTCGCGCGCAGCGCCGACCGCGGCGGCGCCGAGCTGCATCCGGGCACCGAGGTCACCGGCATCGACGTGCAGGGCGGGCGGGTCACGGGCGTACGGACGAACCGCGGCAATGTGTCGGCGGGGACGGTCATCCTCGCGACCGCCGGGTGGAGCTCCCTGACCGCGTCGCTGGCGGGCGTCGAGCTGCCGATCACGACCCACCTGCTCCAGGCGTTCGTCACCGAGCCCCTGAAGCCGCTGCTCGACACGATCATCGTCTCGGGCGACCTGCACGTCTACGTCAGCCAGACCGACCGCGGCGAGTTCCTCATCGGCAGCGAGATCGAACCGTGGACGACGTACCGGATGCAGGGCACGCTGAACTTCCTGCAGGACTGCTCGCGCCACGCGCTGGAGCTGTTCCCGTGGCTGGAGCGCGCGCGCATGCTCCGGGCATGGGCGGGGCTGTGCGACCTGACGCCGGACTATTCGCCGATCATGGGCGCGTGCGAGGTCGACGGCCTCCTGCTCTCGGCGGGCTGGGGCACGTACGGGTTCAAGGCCGCGCCGATAGTCGGGCACACGCTCGCCGAACAGGTCGCGACCGGCCGGACCCCGGAGCTCATCGCCCCGTTCGCGCTCGAGCGGTTCCACCGCGACGAGCTCGTCAGCGAACTGGCGGCAGCGGCGGTCAGCCACTGAGACCATCCGTCTGTGACGATCGATCCCGACAGCGCGCGCCTCGTCGTCTCGTGCCCCGACCGGCCCGGGATCGTCGCCGCGGTCGCGGGGTTCCTGTTCGCCGCGGGCGCGAACGTCACCCACTCCGACCAGCACAGCTCCGACCCCGAGGGCGGGCAGTTCTTCCTGCGCATGGAGTTTCACCTGCCAGGGGTCGGCACGCAGCTCGACGACCTGCGCGACCGCTTCGCCGGCGAGATCGCGAGCGGCTTCGACATGACGTGGCGGATCGTGTCGGCGACCGCGCCGAAGCGCCTCGCGATCCTCGTCTCGAAGTACGACCACTGCCTGCTGGACCTCCTCTGGCGCACCCGGCGCGGCGAGCTGCCGTGCGAGGTGCCCGTGGTCATCAGCAACCACCCGGACCTGCGCGCCGACGTGGAGAACTTCGGCGTCCCCTTCTTCCACGTTCCCGTCGAGAGCGGCGGCAAGCCCGCGGCCGAGGCCCAGATGCTCGCGCTGCTGCGCGGCCACGCCGACGTCGTGGTCCTCGCCCGCTACATGCAGATCCTCACCGGCGGGTTCCTCGATGAGCTGGGCGTGCCGGTGATCAACATCCATCACTCGTTCCTGCCCGCGTTCGCGGGCGCCAACCCGTACGGCCGGGCGCGCGAGCGGGGCGTGAAGATCGTGGGCGCGACCGCGCACTACGTCACCGAGGAACTGGACGCCGGCCCGATCATCGAGCAGGACATCGTGCGGGTCAGCCACCGGCACGACGTCGACACGCTCGAACGGCTCGGCGCGGACGTCGAGCGCACGGTCCTCGCGCGCGCAGTCAAGCTGCACCTCGACGACCGGGTCCTGGTGGACGGCGGCACGACGGTCGTCTTCTGAGCAGCCGTTCCTGATCGCTCATGTTCCCGATACCATCCGCGGCGTGTCCCGGGCCGTCGTCCTGCTCATCACCTTCGTTGCGCTGGCCTCGCCGGCCGCCGCCGCGGCCGTGCCGGGCCCGCTGGCGCACGAGACCGACCCCGCGACGGGCGACGGGCTGCTCCTCGTCGGCTCCTACAGCCCGTCCGCCGGTCCGCTGACCTGGGAGCAGTGTCTCCCCGGCGGTGCGTGCGCGCCCTTCGACGACGGCGACGGCAACGAGATGCGCCTCGCCGTCGGCGACCCGCCCGCCGGAACCACGTACCGCGTGACCCAGGGGGCCACGACCCTGACCAGCGAACCGTGGCAGGGCCGCCTGCACCGCATCATGGGCCCGACGTACACCGGCGACCTGCGCGTCGGCTCCCGCGTCGCGCCGATGCTGGGCGCCTGGTCACGCGGGTGGGGCGTCGAGAAGGCGCACCTCCAGCTCCAGGCGTGCCCGGATCCCGTTGCGGCCAACGGGTGCGTCGTGATCTACGACACCCTGCTGCTCGGTCCGTGTTCCTCCGGCCAGGGCAGGGTGCTCGCGGCGCGTGACGCCGGGAAGTGGCTGCGCGTCGCCGAGGACCTCAGCTCCCAGCGCCTCCCCATGCCGGCGGTCGGCTATCCCCAGCCTGAGGTGGTGACGCCGCTCGCGGCGAACGCGCGCGTCGCGGTGACGCTCGCCGGCCGGATCGAGCCCGGCGGTCCCGATGGCGGCCCGTGCATCGGCGGCAGCTACGTCGACCCGGGCTTCCCCTGGCCCGACCCCGGCTACCGCGACCCCGGGTACGTCGACCCGGGTCCGGACGCGAAGGCCGCAGGCAGGAAGCCGAAGGTCGCGCTGCCGAAGCAGATCGCGTGGCACAAGCGCAAGGGCTTCGTGGCGGCGAAGGTCACCTGCCCCGCCCGCTGCCGGCTCGACCTGCGCGTGACGCAGGGCCGGCGCGGCGTGACGGTGCGCCGCACGCTGAAGCGGGGAACGACCTCCGTGGCACTCCCGGCCGTCAAGGTCCGGCGTGTCCTGCGCTCGGGCAAGGTGCGCGTGCGGGTGAAGGTCGGCAGCGCGGTCGTGGCCAACCGCGTGGTGACGCTGCGCCGCTGACCCGGGGGGAACTCCGCTCCCGCGTCCGTAGTCGGCCCCTCCCTGGGAGCGGGGACCATGCGGAACCACCGCTCGTCCACCCCCTCAGGGTTGGCACGTCGCCGCCCGATCACGGATCTCGTACCGCCCTTCGTTTCCGAGGTCCCCATGCCCCACATTCGTCTCAGTATTCGTACGAAGCTGCTCGGCCTGTCCGGCCTGCTGCTTGTGCTCATGGCCGTCATCGGCCTGGTCGGCATCAACAACCTCGGCTCGGTTGCCGAGAAGGCCGACGTCGCCAACAACACCGCGACCGAGCCGCTGGCCGATCTCGTCGCCGCTGCGTCAGCCGTGAACGAGAACCGCGCGCTCGTCGGCTACCACGTGCTCACCGAGGACCCCGCGCGCATGCGCGAGCTCGAGGAGCAGATCGCCGCGAACTCCAAGATCATCGACCGGTCGCTGGCCGCCATCAAGCCCACGCTCGTGAGCGCCGAGGGCCGGCGGCTCTTCGCGCAGATCGCCGAGAAGCGCACGGAGAACAGCAAGGACCGTGACGCCGTGCTGGACCTCTCGCGCGACCGGCGCACCGCCGAGGCCACCTCGCTCACCAACCGCGAGTACATTCCCGCCTCCGAAGAGGTCAACGCCCTGTTCGGCGCGCTGCTGAAATCCAAGCGGGGCGTCTCCGACGCGACCACCGCGTCGATCAACGACACCTACGCGTCGAGCAAGTCCGTCACGATCATCCTGCTCGCCGTCGCGATCCTGTTCGGCGCGATCGCGTCGTTCCTCGTCGCCCGCGCCATGTCGCGCAACGTCGGCCAGGTGCTCGTCGCCGCCGAGGGCATCGCCGAGGGCGACGTCGATCAGCACGTCGACGTCAAGAGCACCGACGAGATCGGCACCATGGCCGCGGCGTTCGGGCGCATGACCGCCTACCTGCAGGAGATCGCCGACAACGCCAAGCGCGTGGCGTCCGGTGACCTGACCGTCGAGATCACGCCGAAGTCCGAGCGCGACACGCTGGGGACCTCGTTCGCCACGATGACCGCGGGCCTGCGCGAGACCGTCGGCGAGGTCCAGAAGACCGCCGAGACGCTGTCGAGCTCGTCGCAGCAGATGGCGTCCACCTCCGAGGAGGCCGGCCGCGCCGTCGGCGAGATCGCCAACGCCGTCGGCGAGGTCGCCGCCGGCGCCCAGAAGCAGGTCGAGGCCGTCGAGTCGGCACGTGCCGTGTCCGAGGACGTCGTCCGTGCCACGTCGGAGTCGGCCGCCAACGCGGCGCAGACGTCCGACTCGGCCGCCCAGGCCCGCGAGGTCGCCCGCGAGGGCGCCGTCGCCGCCGAGGAGGCCAGCCGCGCGATGGAGGCCGTCCGCGCGTCCAGCGGCGAGGTGACGAACGCGATCCGCGGTCTCGGATCCAAGAGCGAGCAGATCGGCGGGATCGTCGACACGATCGGCGGCATCGCCGAGCAGACGAACCTGCGGGCGCTCCACGCCGCCATCGAGGCCGCGCGCGCCGGCGAGCAGGGCCGCGGGTTCGCGGTCGTCGCCGAGGAGGTCCGCAAGCTCGCCGAGGAGTCCCAGGGCGCGGCCGAGCAGATCGCCACGCTCATCGGCGAGATCCAGACCGAGACGTCCCGCACCGTCGACGCCGTCGAGGCCGGCTCCCGCCAGACCGAAGAGGGCGCGGCCACGGTGGAGCAGGCGCGGACGCAGTTCGTCCGCATCGGCGAGTCCGTCGAGGACGTCGGCGGCCGGGTCGAGCAGATCGCCGCGGCCATCGCCGAGATCGCCGAGTCCGCCCGCCGGATGAGCGACGACATGACGTCGGTCGCGTCGGTCGCCGAGCAGTCCTCGGCCTCCAGTGAAGAGGTGTCCGCGTCCACCGAGCAGACCTCGGCGTCGACGCAGGAGATCGCGGCCTCGGCGCAGGAGCTCGCCTCCACCGCCGAGGGTCTGTCGACCCTCGTGCAGCGCTTCCAGCTGCGCTAGCCCGACCGCAATTGTCCTGACGGGGTGCGGGCCTGGACGGCCCGCACCCCGTCCCGTTCTCAGGAGGTTCCATGTCCGACCACGAGCAGCTCGTGATCTTCACCGTCGGCGGCGAGCAGTACGCGCTGCCCATCGATCGCGTCCGCGAGATCATCCGCCTGCGCGACCTGCGCACGGTCGACGCCAGCGACCCGGCCATCCGCGGCGTCATCAGCCTGCGCGGCAAGATCATCCCCGTCCATGACCTGGCGGTCCGCCTGGGCCTCGAGCCTCAGCAGGCCGACGGCGCGAAGATCGTCATCGTCGAGGGCGCCGGCGAGGCCGTCGGCGCGATCGTCGATGACGTCGAAGAGGTGCACACCGTGCCCGCCTCGGAGATCGAGCCGGTGCCGGACGTCGGATCCGAGCTGCTCACAGGCATCGCCCGCATCGAGGAGCGGCTCGTCGCGATCCTCGACTGCGACCGCGCCTTTCCCAGGCACCGCGTCGCAGACGAGGCGCTCGCGTAGCTCAGTCCTCCGGGCGCGCGTCCAGATCGGTGGCGTCGAACTCCTCGACGCCACCGGTCAGCTGCCGGTTGACGAACCACAGCAGCACCCCGATCGCCAGCAGGATCCCGGCGCGCAGGTAGCTCTCCCCGCTCTTCTGCGTCATCAGCCCGAGGCAGACCACGATGCCGATGACGGGAATGACCGCCGGCGTCACGAAGTGGTCGTGCTCGACCGGCGTGTTGCGGAGCACGAGCACCGCGACGTTGACCGCGACGAAGACCGCGAGCAGCAGCAGCACGGTGGTGTCGGCGAGCGCCGACAGGTCGCCGGTGCTCACGAGCACCACGGCGATCGTCGACGTGAAGATGATCGCGACCCACGGGGTCTGGCGGGTCTCGTGCACCCGGCCGAGCCCGCGCGGCACGATGCCCTGGCTCGACATGCCATACGTGATCCGTGACGCCATGATCATGTTGATGAGCGCGCCGTTGGCCACCGCGAGCAGCGCGATGAACGAGAACACCTCGGTCGACATCGCCAGCGGTCCCTGGTCGACGACCTCCAGCAGCGGGCCGCTCGAGGACACCAGATCGCTCGTCGGCACCGCCATCGACGCGATCACCGTCACCAGCAGGTAGATCACGCCCGCGATCAGCAGCCCGCCGAACAGGGCCAGCGGGTACGCGTGCGCCGGGTCCTTCGTCTCCTCCGCGACGTTCACGGAGTCCTCGAAGCCGATGAGCGCGTAGAACGCCAGTGCAGCGCCGGAGAGGATCGCCAGCGGTACCGCGTCGCCCTCCTTGAAGTCCAGCGCGCGGCCGGGGTCGCCCCCGCCGTCGAACACGAACGCCGCGCCGATCACGACGACGAGCAGCAGCCCCACGCACTCCACCGCGGTGAGCCCGAGGTTCAGCTTCACGGACTCCGAGATGCCGCGGAAGTTGATGAGCCCGATCACGACGATGAACCCGATGCCGACGAGCACCACCGGCACCTCGACGAACTCCCCGAGGTAGTCGCCACCGAAGGCGCGCGCGAGCGTCGAGGCCGACGTGACGCCGGACATCATCACCGCGAACGCCACGATGAACGTGAAGAACGGCACCTTGAACGCGCCGTTGACCCAGACCGCGGCACCGCCCGCGCGCGGGAACTTCGTCACGAGCTCCGCGTACGCGAACGCCGTGAACAGCGCGAGGGCGAGGGCGAGCAGGAACGACGCCCAGATCGCGCCGCCGACCTTCCCGCCGACCTCCCCCACGAGCGCGTAGATGCCCGCGCCGAGCACGTCGCCGACGATGAACACCACGAGCATCGGCCGGGTGATCGCCCGGTTCAGCGGCGTGGCCGGCGTGGCCGGGACGGGGATCCGGCCGCCGGGGGCGCCGTGCGGGAGACGTGGGTTCATCGCAGGAGTCTGCCCTTGGCGCCACCTGACACAAACGGCGCCGCGTAGGCTCGCACACGCCGTGGCCGAATCGTTCACCGACACCCCGCTGCTCACCGCGCGGTTTGACGCCGCGCTGCACCACGCCACCGCGCACCACGCCCGGCAGCTGCGCAAGGGAACGCCGGTTCCCTACGCCGCGCACCTGCTGGCCGCCGCGTCGCTCGTGCTCGAGATGGGCGGCGACGAGGACGAGGCGATCGCCGCGCTGCTGCACGACGTCGTCGAGGACGGCGGCGGCCGCGAGGCGCTGGACGAGATCGAGCGGCGGTTCGGCCCGGTCGTCGCCGGGCTCGTGCTCGACAACACCGACGCCGTCGAGCGAACAGAGGAGAACGGCCCGCCCGCCCTGGGGTGGTACCACCGCAAGCGCGGGTTCGTCGAGAGCTTCCCCGAGAAGGCGCCGGCCGCCCTGCGGGTCAGCCTCGCCGACAAGCTCCACAACGCCCGCTCGATCCTCACCGACTACCGCACCCACGGCGATGACC
This sequence comes from Actinomycetota bacterium, assembly GCA_005788585.1. The sequence goes on from SYBY01000074.1 coordinate 18,751, forward strand.
TCTGGGCGCGATTCGGGCAGGGCCAGGGCCTCGCGACCCGTGTCTACTACCGCTCGCTGGCCCGCGCCTTCGAGCAGGAACGCGCCCGCCTGGGCCCGCTCGCCGGCCCCTACGTCGACGAGCTGCGGCGGACCGTCGACGCGATCACCGCGCTCGCCGAGGAGCACCAGGGACCCGATTCGCGGGCCTTCCTGGCCTGATGGCAGGTCAATTTGTGCGAATCCCACAGAAATTCGAGCTGGATTTGCGGATACCGCGGAGTAGCCTCGTGATCCTGTGGCGATCATGAGCGTATGCACGTCCTCGATGTGGCTGCGTCCCTCACCACGCCGCTGCTGCCTGACGACTACCTGACGTACGTCAACCCGCTGTGGTCCCGGCGCGAGCCGCGCGGCCGCATCGATGCCGTGATGCCGGAGACCCGGGACAGTGCGACGATCTGGCTGACCCCGGGCATCGGCTGGCCGGCCCACACGCCCGGGCAGTACGTGCGCGTCGGCGTCGATGTCGATGGTGTCCGCCACTGGCGCACCTACTCGCTGACGTCCGTCCCAGGCCGCAAGGACAAGCGGATCGCGATCACCGTGAAGGCCATCCCCGACGGCGTGGTCTCCACCCATCTCGTCCGCAACGCGCGCCGCGGCATGATCGTGCGCCTCGCGCCGCCCGCCGGCGAGTTCGTCCTCCCCGAGCGGCTCGACCAGCCGCTGCTGTTCGTCACCGCCGGCAGCGGCATCACGCCGATCCTCGGCATGCTCCGCACGCTCGCCGCCCGCGGACCGCTCCCGGACATCACGCACGTGCATCTCGCGCCGTCCCGCGACGAGGTCATCGCGCGCGTCGACCTCCAGCGGCTGGAGCGCCGCCACCCTGCGTACCGCCTGCACGAGCACCACGACGACCGGCGCGGCATCTTCGACGTCGTCGCCCTCGACGCCGTCGTCCCCGACTGGCGCACCCGCCCGACCTGGGCGTGCGGCCCCGCACCGCTGCTCGACGCGCTCGCCACGCGGTTCGAAGCCGAGGGCGTCGCCGACCACCTGCACATCGAGCGCTTCCGCCCGGTCGTCGCCGCCGACGGCGCGGCCGGCGCGGGCGGACTCGTCCGCTTCACCGCGTCGGGCCGCGAGGTCGAGGCCGACGGCGCCACCCCGCTGCTCACCGTCGGCGAGGAGGCCGGCGTCCTCATGCCCAGCGGCTGCCGCAGGGGCATCTGCCACACCTGCGTCGGCGCCCTGTGCGCCGGCAGCGTCCGCGATCTGCGCACCGGCGAGCAGATCGAGGGCGACCCCGATGACCCGCCGCACATCCGGACGTGCGTCTCCGCCGCCGCCGGACCCGTCGAACTCTCCCTCTAGCGCGAAAGGGACCTCCTCATGAACCCCTCAGCATCTCCGCTCGCCCACCTCACTCCCGAGGACATCGAGGACATCGGCCGCGAACTCGACGCCATCCGTGACGAGGTCTACGCCGACCTCGGCGAGGAGGACGCCGCCTACATCCGCAAGGTCATCGCGGCCCAGCGCGGCCTCGAGCTCGCCGGCCGCGGCGCGCTGCTCGTCTCGCTCTTCCCGCCGGCCTGGCTGGCCGGGACGACCATGCTCTCGGTCGCGAAGATCCTGGAGAACATGGAGCTCGGGCACAACATCATGCACGGGCAGTGGGACTGGATGCGCGACCCGGAGATCCACTCCACGACGTGGGAGTGGGACAACGTCTCGAGCTCGGACGGGTGGAAGCACTCGCACAACTTCCAGCACCACACCTTCACGAACGTCATCGGCAAGGACCGCGACCTCGGGTACACCCTGCTGCGCATCGATCCCGAGCAGCCGTGGAACCCGCTGCACCTGCTGCAGCCCGTGACGAACACCGTGCTCGCGCTGTTCTTCGAATGGGGCGTCGCGTTCTACGACCTGGAGATCGACGAGGCCCGCGCCGGCAAGCGCCCGTGGAGCAACGTCGCGTCCGACGTCAAGCGCCTGGCGAAGAAGGCCACGAAGCAGCTCACCAAGGACTACGTCGTGTGGCCTGCCCTCTCGGGCCCGTCGTTCATCCCGGCGTTCCTCGGCAACGTCACCGCCAACGCGGCGCGCAACGTGTGGACGCACGGCGTCATCTTCTGCGGCCACTTCCCCGACGGGGTGCAGACGTTCGACTACGACGAGGAGCAGCTCGAG
>SYBY01000477.1 GCA_005788585.1 Actinomycetota bacterium
CGGGCACCGCCGAGGCCACCCAGGCGGTCCTTTCCCACCTGTAGAACGCCGAGGAGCGAACGTGCAGCAAGCGGATCTCATCTGGATGAACGGCCAGCTCATCCCGTGGGACGACGCGAAGGTTCACGTCCTCACGCACGGCCTGCACTACGGCACGTCCGTGTTCGAGGGGGTCCGCTGCTACGACACGGAGATCGGCCCGGCGGTCTTCCGCCACGCCGAGCACGTCGACCGGCTGTTCCGGTCCGCCGAGCTCTACTACATGCCGATCCCGTTCACGCGCGAGCAGCTGCGCGACGCGACGAACGCCACGATTGCGGGCAACAACCTGCGCTCGTGCTACATCCGGCCGCTCGTGTTCCGCGGCTACGGCCAGATGGGGCTGTACCCGCTCGACGCGCCCGTCGACGTGATGATCGCGTGCTGGGAGTGGGGCGCGTACCTCGGCGAGGCCGGCAAGCGCGAGGGCATCCGCGCGAAGGTCTCGTCCTGGCGGCGCATCAGCCCGCAGTCGCTCATCCCGCAGGCCAAGGCCGGCGGCCAGTACCTCAACAGCGTCCTGGCGAAGATCGAGATCCAGAAGGCCGGCTACGAGGAGGCCATCCTCCTCGACGAGCACGGCGACGTCTGCGAGGGCTCGGGCGAGAACATCTTCGTCGTGCGTGACGGCAAGATCGCCACGCCGCCCTTGACCGCATCGATCCTGAACGGCATCAGCCGCGACTCGGCGATGACGATCGCCAAGGACCTGGGCTTCGACCTCGAGGTGCGCGACATCAGCCGCGCCGAGCTGTACCTCGCAGACGAGGTCTTCATGACCGGCACCGCCGCGGAGCTCGTGCCGGTGCGCGAGATCGACGACCACGCGATCGGCACCGGCCGGCCCGGCGAGATCACGCTCGCGATCCAGAAGACGTTCGAGGACGCCCTGCACGGCCGCGACGCCCGCTACCGCGACTGGCTCGACCCCGTCCCGGTCTCGGCCGAGGTGGCGTAGATCTCATGGGCCAGGCAGCGATCGCACGAATTCGGCAGGCGGTCTGAGCGCGCACGCGTTCATGCCGCCTTTCCCGTCTTTCGTCCGATCACTTAGCCTGAAGGAGTCCCGCCGATGACCCAGATCCAGCTCTACGACGCCACCCTGCGCGACGGTATGCAGGGCGAAGGCATGTCGCTGACCGCCGCGGAGAAGCTGCGCGTCGTGCACAAGCTCGACGAGCTGGGCGTGCACCTCATCGAGGCCGGGTTCCCGGCGTCGAACCCCAAGGAGGAGGAGCTGTTCGCGCTCCTCGCCCGCGAGTCCTTCGTCAACGCCGAGATCGCGGCGTTCGGCATGACCCGCCGCCGCGACGTGGCCGCCGCCGACGACCCCGCACTCCGTGTCCTGGTCGACTCCTTCGCGCCCGTCTGCACCATCGTGGGCAAGACGTGGGGACTGCACCTCGAGAAGGTCGTGCGGGTCGACCGCGAGGAGAACCTCGCGATGATCGCCGAGTCCGTGGCGTTCCTCCTCGAGCAGGGCAAGCGCGTGGTCTACGACGCAGAGCACTTCTTCGACGCATGGCGCGACGACGAGGCCTACGCCCTGCGGTGCCTGCGCGCCGCCGCGGACGCGGGAGCGGAGACGCTGTCGCTGTGCGACACGAATGGCTCGTCGCTGCCGCACCAGATCGCCGCTGCGACCGCGCGGGTCGTCAGCGAGCTTCCGGGCACGCGGATCGCCATCCACTGCCACAACGACTGCGAGTGCGGCGTGGCGAACTCGCTTGCCGCGGTCGACGCGGGCGCCCGTCAGGTCCAGGGGCCGATCAACGGCATCGGCGAGCGGACCGGCAACGCCAATCTGGTCTCGATCATCGCCAACCTCGAGTTGAAGATGGGCTACGAGGCGCTGCCCGCCGGCCATCTGGAGCGCCTCACCGAGACCGCGCATTACGTCGACGAGCTGCTGAACGTCGCGCCCGACTCCAACCAGCCGTTCGTGGGCCGCAACGCGTTCGCCCACAAGGGCGGGCTGCACGTCGCCGGCGTCCGCGCCGACGCGACGACGTTCGAGCACGTCGACCCCGCGCTGGTCGGCAACCACCGCGACCTGCTCGTCTCCGAGCTCGCGGGTAAGGCGACGGTCGTCGAGAAGGCCGAGGAGGCCGGCCTCGCCGTCGACGATGCCGCTGCCGCCCGGGTGATCGAGCGCGTGAAGGAGCTCGAGCACGAGGGCCACCAGTTCGAGGCCGCCGACGCATCATTCGAGCTGCTCATGCGTCGCGAGTCGGGCGAGTACGAGCCCCTGTTCACGCTGGAGAGCTGGCGCGTGATCATCGAGAAGCGCGAGGACGGCAAGGTCCAGACCGAGGCGACGATCAAGCTCTGGGCCGACGGCGAGCGCTACGTCCACACCGCCGAGGGCAACGGCCCGGTCCACGCCCTCGACGCCGCGCTGCGCGGCGCGATCACCGAGCGCCACCCGCACCTGGCGGACATCGAGCTCGTGAACTTCAAGGTCCGCATCCTGGACGAGACGAAGGGCTCGGACGCGCGCATCAGAGTGCTCGTCGACGCGTCCGACGGCGCGGAGACCTGGGGTTCGATCGGCGTGTCCACGAACCTCATCGAGGCGTCGTGGCAGGCCCTCGTGGACTCGCTCGAGCATCCGATGCAGCCCGGCCGCGCCGACGTCGCGCAGTCGCCCGCCGCGGTGCGCCCGGCCCGCACATGAACGTCGTCCCCGACGTCATCCCGGTCGCGCAGCCCGTGCTCGGACCCGAGGAGGAGGCCGCCGTCATCGAGGTGCTGCGGTCCGGGTACCTGTCGCTCGGCCCGCGCGTTCCCGCCTTCGAGGACGCGTTCGCCGCGCGGCTCGGCGCGACGTGTGCGAGCGCGGTCAGCAGCGGGACCGCCGGTCTGCACCTGGCGCTGCGCGCTGTGGGCGTCACGGACGGCGACGAGGTCGTGACCTCGCCGTTCTCCTTCGTCGCCAGCGCAAACGTCGCGCTCTTCGAGCGGGCGCGCCCCGTGTTCGCCGACATCGACCCGGTCACGCTCACGCTGGACCCCGATGCTGCGGCAGCCGCGATCACCGACCGCACCACGGCGATCCTGCCCGTCCACATCTTCGGCTGGCCCGCCGACCTCGCCGGCCTGCGCCGGCACGGCCTCCCGCTCGTCGAGGACGCCTGCGAGGCACTCGGCGCCGTCCATCCCGACGGCACCCCGGTCGGTGCCACGGGCGACCCGGCAGTCTTCGCGTTCTACGCCAACAAGCAGATGACGACCGGCGAGGGCGGCCTGGTCACGATGGGCGACCCCGAGATGAAGGTGCGTATCGACTCCGAGCGCAACCAGGGCCGGGCACCCGACATGGACTGGCTCGACCACGACCGCCTGGGGTTCAACTACCGGCTCTCGGACATCGCGTGCGCGATCGGCCTGGCACAGCTCGACCGGCTCGACGACATGCTCGCCGGCCGGGCCCGCGTCGCGGCGGCCTACCGCGACGCGCTTGCGGGCATCGAGGGGCTCACGCTGCCCTGCGAGGACCACGACGGCGCCAAGCGCGGCTGGTTCGTCTTCGTCGTCCAGCTGCCGCATGGGGTGGACCGCGACGCCACGATCCGCGCACTGCGACAGCGCGGCATCCAGAGCAAGCCGTACCTGCCCGCCATTCACCTCATGAGCTTCTACCGCGAGCGCTTCGGCCACCGCGAAGGCGAGTTCCCCGTCTGTGAGGACGTGGCCGCCCGGTCGGTCGCGCTGCCGTTCTTCCCGCGGATGACCGAGGGTCAGGTCGCTCGCGTGGGGGAGGCCCTGCGCGCAGTCCTGGAAGGATGAGGACATGTCGCGCTTCTCGCTCCCGCAGGACCCGGTCTTTCAGCAGCTGAACACGTCCCTGGGCTACGACCGCCGGCTCTGGCCTCACGACATCGCCCAGTCCCGGGCGCACGCGACGATGCTCGCCGCGCAGCAGATCATCAGCGAGGACGAACGCGACGAGATCCTCCGCGGCCTCGACGAGGTCGCCGCCGAGCTGGAGGGCGGCGCCTTCGACTTCGAGGGCGGCGACGAGGACATCCACATGGCCGTCGAGCGGCGCCTGACGGAGATCGTCGGACGCGCCGGCGGCAAGCTGCACACGGCGCGCTCGCGCAACGACCAGGTCGTGACGGACCTCGCGATGTTCGTCCGGACCGAGGCCGACGCGACCGCCCGGCTGGCGACAGACCTTGCGACGACGCTCATCGACGTCGCCGAGGCGCACCTCGACTGGCCGCTCCCGGGCTACACGCACCTGCAGCGCGCCCAACCCGTCTACCTCTCCCACCACCTGCTGGCATACGTCTGGATGCTCCTGCGCGACCGCGCCCGGCTGCGCTTCACGGCCGACCAGGCGTCGCTGCTCCCGCTCGGGGCGGGTGCCCTGGCGGGCGTGAACTTCGACACCGACCGGCGGCTCGTCGCGCGCGAGCTCGGGTTCGACGGCGTGGTCCCGAACTCGATCGACGCCGTCTCCAACCGGGACTTCGCCTTCGACCTCCTGCACGCCCTGAGTGTGTGCGCGACCCACCTCTCGCGGCTGGGCTCCGAGCTCGTGATCTGGTCGTCCGAGGAGTTCGGCTTCGTGACCATGAGCGACGCCTGGAGCAGCGGCTCGTCGATCATGCCGCAGAAGCGTAACCCCGACGTGTTCGAACTGCTGCGCGGTCGTACGGCCTCGGCGCATGGCTGCCTCGTCGAAGCGCTCGGCATATTCGCCAAACTGCCGTCCGGATATCAGCGTGATCTACAACTCTTGAAAGCGCCGCTTTTTCGAGGCATTGATCTCGCGCTGGCGAGCACAGGCATTCTCGTCCCCGCCATCGATGCGATGGGTTTCCGCGTACAGCACATCGAACTCGACCCGGCCATCCACGCCGCCGAGCGTGCGAACGAGCTGGTCGTCCGTGAAGGCATCCCGTTTCGCGAGGCCTATCGTCGAGTCGGTGCGGCGCTCGCCGCCGATCGTGCCGCAAAGCCCGAGACCGGGCAGGATCCATCGTGACCGGTCAAAGAATCCGGTGGCGTCACGACGCCACGCTCGAACTGATGAACGCGCGCTCGAGCGAGACCATGGTGGAGGCGCTAGGCATCGTGTTTACGGAACGCGGCACCGATTTTTTGCAGGGCACGATGCCGGTGAATGCGCGCAGTTGTCAGCCGATGCGACTGCTGCACGGCGGCGCCGCGGTGGCCTTGGCCGAGCCGCTCGCGAGCGTCGGCGCCAACTGTTGTGTCGACGAGGCCCATGCCGCCGTCGGCCAGGAAATCAACGCGAACCACCTGCGACCGGCACTCGAGGGCGAGACGGTGACCGGTACCGCTCGATTACTTCACGCCGGCGCCCGAAGTCAAGTGTGGACGGTCGAAATCAGCAACTCTCGCGAGCAACTCATCTGTGTATCGCGCATCACGATGGCCGTCATCAACCGGCGCTGATACAAACCCCAGGATATAGACAACAGTCGTGGACGATGGAACAAACTTCGCTCCGTCGTGTCAAAATAACTCATGAATAACTTTGATCGCGTCCCCGATCCCTCGATGGTGACCTGGACTCACGTCATCTACGCTATGCACGCCCTGTCGGTGCTCGTCGGTGTTAGCGGCGCCGCGACGATCGTCGGCAGTGTTATCTTTGGTATCCCCTCCATCGTCGCGGTCATCATGAACTACGCACGTCGCCGCGAAGTGCGCGAAACCTGGCTCGAGTCGCACTTCTCGTGGCAGATCCGCACCTTCTGGATCGCCTTCGTCACCAGCGCTTTGGTGCTGCTGTTTTCGGCGCCGCTGATGCTGGTCCTCGTCGGCTTCGCCACCGCCGCCGTCGGCCTCTTTGTCATCGGTATCTGGGTGCTCTACCGCGTGCTGCGCGGCTGGCTCGCCCTGCGCGACACGCGCACACTGCCGACATGATCCCGCCCACTGCATCCTTGCGACCGAGAACCCTATTGCTGGTCGCGGCCGGCGTGCTCGCACTCGGCGCCTGCGGCCAAACCGGCGCGCTATATCTACCCGAGGACAGTGGTCAGGTGATCATTCGCGAGCGTGGCTCCCCTGCGACGCCCATCGAAACTCCTCCCACGCCAGCAAGCGCCCCTGCACCGAAGTCGTGATGCGTCAATCGACCGCGCGGTCCGCCGAGCGGTTGACGAGCGGCGTATACTTCGGCCGTCGATCGAACTCATCACTCGAAAGGATTTGCCCATGAAGTCTGACAAGCTCACTCGCCGTCAGGTACTCGGTGCCTCCGTACTGGGTCTGCCGGCCATTCCGGTCGTAGTCGAAACTGCCTTTGCGCAGGCCAAGCCGGCTGCAGGGGCGCTGCCCACGTTGAACCCCTCTGAGCCCGCTGCCAAAGCGCTGGGCTACGTCGAGGACAGCAAGAAGGTCGACCGAAAAGCCAATCCGAACCACAAGCCTGAACAGAACTGCGGCAACTGCCTGCAGTGGGCCGACAAGAACCGCAAGGCGCCGCTCGCTAAGTGCAATCTGTTCCCGGGCAAGCTGGTCAAGAACCCGGGCTGGTGCAAGGTCTACGTGAAGGCGGCGGGCGTTGCCTGACAAGGCCAGCCTGATCGTCGCCGATCAACACTGAGCGTTTTTCAATGTACCGGGCAGCGTCGCGTGAAGCCGCGCTGCCCGGTTTATTTTTTGCAGGCATCATTGCGCTCGCATGACTGCCTTACCACTAAATCCCGACCTCGTCCTGATCGACGGGTCGTCCTATCTTTACCGCGCCTTTCACGCCCTACCGCCGCTGACGAACTCACGTGGTGAGCCGACCGGTGCCGTGCTCGGCGTAG
>SYBY01000478.1 GCA_005788585.1 Actinomycetota bacterium
CGCAGTGCTGTCACTCACCCGTCCAGGGTCGCGCGCGAACCGGACAGCCAGGGACGGATGTTGCAGCCACTCAGAACCTCGGCTTCGACCGGTGGTCCATACCCGCCTCGCCGGGCGCTGCGTACGGTCGCGCCGTCCGACGCACACCCACGAAGCGGAGACCAGAAAATGGCGTCTGAGCAGGGATTCCACAGAGCGAAAGGCCGATGGCGGCCACGTGCCAGAAGTGCCGTCACGGCGACGCTCCTCGCCGGTGCGATGGGGCTCGGTCTCGTCCCGGCCGCTGGTGCGACGTTCTCCCCGCGTGGCAGCGACTTCCGCGTCGAGGAGAAGTCGATCTCGGAGCTGCAGACGGCGATCCAGCGCCGTCAGGTCACGACCATGCAGATCGTCGAGGCGTACCTCGAGCGCATCAAGGCGTACAACGGCACGTGCGTGAGCCAGCCCGACGGCGTGCTCGGCCCGGTCACGATGATCCCGGACGCCGGGAAGGTCAACGCACTCATCACCCTGAACCTGCGACCTCAGACGGCCGAGAAGTGGGGCTTCGATGCCCGGACGCGCCGGAGCATGACCGACGCCGTCGACAACGACCCGAGGATGCCCGACGCGCTCGAAACCGCGGCGCAGCTCGACGCGAAGTTCGCCCGGTCGGGCCGCCTGGTCGGCCCGCTGCACGGCGGGGTGATGTCGATCAAGGACCAGGACGACCCCTTCGACAGGCGCACCACCGCGGGTGCCGACGCGTTCTCCGCCAACGCCCGTCCGCCGGACGACGCCACCGTCGTCGAGCGCCTGCGGGCCGCTGGCGCGATCATCCTCGCCAAGGCGAACCTCGACGAGTACGCGGGCGGCGCCGCGCGCAGCTCGTTCGGCGGGACGCAGTGCAACGCGTACGACACCGAGCGTGATCCGGGCGGCTCGAGCGGTGGCTCGGCCGTCTCGGTGACGGCGAACCTCGTCACCTGCTCGATCGGTGAGGAGACCGGCGGGTCGATCCTCAAGCCGGCTCGCTGGGCGAGCACCGTCGGCCTCGTGCCGACCCGCGAGCTCGTGAGCGCGGACGGCATGATTCAGCGCGGCCTCAACACCCGCGTCGGCCCGATCTGCAAGTCGGTGGATGACGCCGGGAAGATCCTCAACGCGTTCTCGGGCTTCGACCCGAAGGACGAGCTGACCTCGTTTGCCTACGGGCGCGACACCGCCCCGCCGGCCTCGCGGCCGTGGTGGAAGAAGCATCGCCTGGACGGGTACCGCATCGGCGTGGTCCGCGAGTTCATGGACAAGGACTTGTTCACCCTGAACGACGCGGAGAGCATCGACATCGTCGACCGCCAGATCGCCGGGCTGCGCAAGCTCGGCGCCACGGTGGTCGACCCGGGGCCGAAGGGCGCGCTCTTCCAGAGCTGCGTCGACCGGTATGTGCCCAAGTGGCAGAACCAGCAGTTCACGCGGCAGTTCCCGGCGCTGTTCCCGCTGGACAGTGCCGGCGCTCCGGCCACCGACCAGATCACCACCCTGCTCGACCTGTTCTTCGACCCGAAGCTCGTCCCCAAGACGGGCACCGGCCGGCCGAGCATCCGCAACCTGGGCGGTGTCGCCTCGGACTCCGGGGACGCGAGGTACAACTTCAACGCGTACCTGCGTGAACGCGGGGACGCCGAGATCAAGACCCTCACGGACCTGGTCACGAAGGCGAACTTCTGGAACGACCCGAACCCGAACCTGCCCAACCGCAGGAACGGGCTCGTCAACAACGACCGGGCCACGACACTCGCGACGGCCAGCGCACTGCAGACCCGGTTCACGATGCAGACCGTCGTGTACACCTGCTTCGCCGAGCAGAAGCTCGACGCCGTCGTCTACCCGTCGGGCAGCACGACGCCGGGCATCCTGACGTCGCCCGAGGAACCGAGCGTGAACGACCGCGGTTCGAGCTGGACGCAGATGAGCAGCCGTGGCTTCCCGGCCATGACGATCCCGGCCGGGTTCACGACGAAGGTGTACGACCGCGACGCCAACGGCGAGCTGCTGCCGCCGAAGCCCGTCGCGATGCCGGTCGGCCTGGAGTTCCTGGGCCTCCCGTTCACTGAGCAGAAGCTGCTCGAGATCGGTGCGGCCTACGAGGCCGCGAGCCGTGAGCGCAAGCCGCCCCCGGCGTTCGGGCCGCTCCCGAAGGAGAGCAAGCCGCGCGGGAAGGGCAAGCGGTGAGCTGACCCACACCCCGGCAGGCGACGCTCGGGTCGCCTGCCGGGGTGGGGTGCGAAGACTCAGGTGAGCTCAACGACCATGGTCTTGACGGTCGCGGTCACGCCATCGGCGACCTCGACCTCGACCATGTGGGTCCCGACGTTCTTGATCGGGTCCTCGAGGTGGACCTTGCGCTTGTCGATCTTGATGCCCCGGGCATCCTTGATCGCGTCGGCGATGTCCTGGTTGGTGACCGAGCCGAAGAGGCGGCCGTCGTCGCCGGCCTGCTGCTCGATGGTCAGCACCGTCTTGTTCAGGAGGTTGGCGTTCTCCTGCGCGCGCTCCACGGCCTCGCGGGCCTCACGGTCCGCGCGCTCCATGCGCGTCTGCGCCTCGGCCAGCGCGCCCTTCGTCGCCGGCTGCGCGAGCTTGCGCGGGATCAGGAAGTTGCGCAGGTAGCCCTTGGAGACGTCGACGACGGCGCCCTTCTCGCCCAGCGCCTCGACGTCTTGGAGCAGGATGGCCTCAGGCATGGCGGCTAGTCCCGATCGCGGTCGCGACCGCGGCCACGGGGGCCGTCTTCGCGAGCGGACTCGTTGACGTAGGGCAGCAGCGAGAGCTCGCGGGCGCGCTTGACGGCGGTCGCGATCTGGCTCTGGTGACGACGGCAGGCGCCCGTGATGCGACGCGAGCGGATCTTGCCCTTCTCCGAGATGAACTTCCGGAGGGTCGCCGTGTCGCGGTAGTCGACGTCCTGGATCTTGTCCTTGCAGTGCAGGCAAGGCTTGCGGCGGCCGGAACCCGGTCCGCCCTTCTTGTCACGACGCCGCGCTGGCTTGCGGCTGCGCTGCTTGGCCACGGATGAACCCTCGATCGAAAGAAAGCTTGAGAACAGGCGCGCGTATGCACAGCGCGCGGA
>SYBY01000479.1 GCA_005788585.1 Actinomycetota bacterium
CGAGCTGTCCGAGCGTCTCCCGCACGGTCTCCGCGAGCGGCGCGCCCGCGTGGTCGTAGCCGATGGCGACCTTCATCCCGTCAGTACCTCCGTGGCGTCATGGCCGCGATCGTGAGCAAGTTCGAGGCCGGCCAGCAGGGCGGCGCCGCGGACTCCCGCGGTGCGGCCGTACCTGGCGCGGCGTATCTCCGTCTTCGTCCCGCCGCCGGTGATCGTGTACTGGCGGGCGACGTCTGTCGCGGGGCCGATGAGTAGATCCTCCGCCGCGGAGACCCCGCCGCCGATGACGACGACCTGCGGGTCCAGCGCGTTGATCATGTTCGCGATCCCCAGGCCGAGCCGGCGGCCGAGCAGCGTGATGAGGCCGATCGCCTCGGTGTCGCCCGCCTGCGCGCGGCGCACGGTCTCCGGGCCGTCGCGCAGTCCGTGCTGCAGCGCCATGGCGTCGAGGGTGCGACCGGCGGCGAGCGCTTCGAGTGACCCGCGCTGCGGGAACTCCCGCGCGGGCTGGACCTCGGTGCCGGCGTCGAGGCCGATGATCATGTGGCCGAGTTCCCCGGCCGCGCCCGTGGCGCCGCGGTGGACCTTGCCGCCGATGATCACGCCGCCGCCCACGCCGGTGCCGACGGTGAAGGCGACGAGGTCGGAGTACAGGAGGTGCCCGTCATCGTCGTAGGCCTCCGCGAGCGCGGCACAGGTCGCATCGTTGTCGACGTACACCGGGACGCCGAGGCGCTCGCGCAGGATGTCGCGGACTGGGACGCCCTGGAGCGGGATGTTCACCGAGAACCGCGCGGTCCCGGCCTCCCAGTCCATGATCGAGGGGATCGCGACACCCACGGCGGCGGCGTCGCCGGCGGCCTGGATGCGGCGCACGAGCTGATCGATGAGCGCGTCGGCCGACGACGTGATCGTCGGCTCCAGCGCGGGGTCCTCCAGCGTGCCGCCGCGCAGGCCCGCGACGGACACCTTGGTGCCGCCGACGTCGACGCCGATGAGCCGTTCAGCCATCGGCCGGAAGACTCCCAGACGCCGGGCGGATGCGGTAGCGCAGAAACAGGGTTCCCAGGTGGTCGAACATCGACAGGATGTCGAGGCGATTCGCGTCCGGGAGCGGTTCCCCTGCGACGGCCGGTGCTCCCGGTCCGCCCACGAGCAGGGGAGACAGGGTCAGCAGGAGTTCGTCGACGACCCCGGCGGCGAGCAGCGCCCGGTTCAGACCGGGCCCGCCCTCACACAGCAGGGTGCGGATGCCGTGGTGGGTGCGCAGGTGGGCGAGCGCGGCTCGCGGGTCCGCGTCGTCGCCGGTGTAGATGGCCCGGGGCTGCTCGGGATCGGTGAGCAGCGGGGCGTCGGGCAGGTTGCCCGAGCGGCTGAGGATGCAGGCGAGCGGGTCGGGCGCCAGGCCGGCGGCGGCGCGCTTGGCCCGTCGCTCGGCCTGAGGAATCAGCCGGCGGTAGCCCTCGGCGGCGATCGTGCCGGTCCCCGCGAGGATGGCGTCGACCTGCTCGCGCAGGGCGAGGAACACGGTGCGGTCAGCCCGGTCGACGGAGAGCCCACCCGAGACCCCGTCGCGCGCGGCGTGCCCGTCGGCGGACAGCACCATGTTCAGGACGACATACGGCCGGTCGTCGGGCGCGCGCTGCGCCCAGCCGGCGTCGGCGTAGGCCTCCTCCGCGGCCACGGTGGCGCCGGGCTCCGGGAGGAGGCGTCGCAGGGGGAACGACGTCACGGCACGCAATGTAGATGAGGCGAACCGCGGGCACGCCCACGTCCGTACCCCCAGGAGATGCTCGACACGATCCTCGACCGCACCGTCCTGCCGGGCTACACCAGCCTGGGCTACAAGCTGCGCGCCCGCGCCTGGGACGACCTCCCCTCGATGGCGGGCAAGGTCGTCATCGTCACCGGCGCGACGGGAGGCATCGGGCTGGCCGCCGCCGAGGGATTCGTGCGCCTGGGCGCCGACGTCCGCCTGCTCGTCCGCAACGCCGAGCGCGGGGAGAAGGCCGCGGCCCAGATCCGGGCCGACTTCCCGGACGCCACCGTCGGCGTCGAGCTGTGCGACGTCTCGGACCTGACCTCCGTCCGCACGTTCGCCGAGCAGTTCACCGCGAAGGAGACGCGGCTCGACGTGCTCGTCCACAACGCGGGCGTCCTCCCGCCGCAGCGCACGCTCACGGACGACGGCATCGAGCTGACGTTCGCCACCAACGTCGCCGGCCCGTTCCTGCTGACCTCGCTCCTGTCCGACCTGCTCGCCGCCGCAGCGCCCTCGCGCGTCATCAACATCTCCTCGGGCGGGATGTACACCGCGAAGCTGGACACCGACGACCTGCAGGCCGCCGAAGGCACGTTCGACGGCGTGCGCCAGTACGCGCAGACCAAACGGGCGGAGGTGATCCTCACCGAGCTGTGGGCCGAGCGGCTGCACGAACGCGGCGTCATCGTGCACAGCATGCACCCGGGCTGGGTCGACACCCCCGGCGTCCAGGAGTCGCTGCCGACCTTCAACAAGGTCATGGGGCCGCTGCTGCGCGATGCCGGACAGGGCGCCGACACCATCGTCTGGCTCGGCGCCGCCGACGAGCCGCTGCGCAGCACGGGCGCCTTCTGGCACGACCGGCGGACCAGGCCCACGCACCGCGTCCCCTGGACGAAGGAGACCGACGACGACCGCCGCCGGCTCTGGGAGGAACTCGAGCGGCTCACCACGGAGGCCTGAATGGCTCGCTACATCGCCAGCGTCGACACCGACAAGCCCGTCGAGGAGATGTTCGCCTATCTCTCCGACTTCACCAGCACGGAGGAGTGGGATCCGGGCGTGGTCAAGGCCACGCGCGGCGAGGAGGGCGCCATCGGCGTGGGGAGCACCTTCGAGCTCGTCGCGTCGTTCCTGGGCCGTGAGAACGAGCTGACCTACGTGGTGACCGAGTACGACGCGCCCCACGCCATCACGCTGCGCGGCGAGAACAAGAGCGTGGTGTCGCTGGACCGCATCACCACCGAGCCGCACGAGGGCGGCACGCGGATCACCTACGACGCGGACCTCTCGATGAAGGGCCCGCTCAAGCTGCTCGACCCCGCGCTGAAGCTCGCGTTCAACCGCGTGGGCGACCGGGCGCTCGAGGGCCTGCGCACGACGCTCGGGGCGCGGTAGCCCCGAGCGTCGCCGCAGTGGCGGTGTGCGTCAGCGGACGCGCACCGTCTTCGTCTTCGCCGACCGGGCCTTCAACGCGCTGTTGCCGAGGAACCGGGCCTGGACGCTGACCTTCGACCGCTTGGTCTTCAGCGTCACGATCGTCGAGAACGTGCACCGCTTCGTCAGCGACACGCCCTTCGCGAGCAGCGTGGTCTTCCCGGCCTTCACCCGGATGGTCACCTTGCCCGTGCAGGACATGCCCTTGGAGGCAGTCACCTTGCCGGTGATCCGCAGGCGCTTGCCCTTCAAGCGTGTCACCTTCGACGTGACCGACCGCGGCAGGACCAACGCCTCGGTCGCAGGCGGCGTGGCGGTCCCGGGCGCTCCGGCACCCGGCACGACCGGGGTGACCGGCGCGGGGGCCGGCGGCGTCGGCGTGGAGTTCGAGTCTCCATCCGTCACCGGCGCGGTCGTGACCGGGTCCGCGGGGCGCTCGATGACGACGGGCTTCGGCGTGACACCGGGCACGTACGTCAGCTTCGGCGCGGTCGCCGGGGCGATCCGGGCCTTCGCCACCCGGTCATAGGCGTAGGCGTAGCCCAGCAGCTTCGCGTCGTCCCACTCCCGGCCGAGCAGCTGGAAGTTGAACGGCTCGCCGCTGGCGTTGACCCCACCCGGGAAGATCATGGTGGGGGCGCCCGACGCGGAGGACGGGGGATCGATCCGGCCGAAGCTCGGGGTGATCCCGTCGTTCATCCCGACGTCCGACAGCAGGCCGGCGTAGAGGACGGCGTCGACGTCGTTGTCGTCCATCCACTGCCCGAGCAGGCGGCGGTACTCCTTGCGGCGGTCATACGCGGCCTTGACCTGCGTCACCGTCTGGCGGCCGGTCGTCGTGTACGCCGGCACCCCGCCCGCGCGCCGGCTGTACGGCAGGCGCTTCTGCGACGCGATGATCTCTCCCGCGTCCTTGTACGGGTTCTCCGGATGGGCGTCGATCCAGCGCGCCCAGCCCTCGTAGGACGTGTCGCCGCCCGCCCCGGGGAACGCCGGCGGGTTGCCCGGCGCAGGCGGAACAGGGACGACCTCGGCGCCTGCGGCCTGGAACTTCGCGAACGCGGCCTTCATCGCGTCGGTCGTCCCGGTGGTCTGGAACGGGTCGTCGAACGTCGCCGGGATGTACCCGATCCGCTTGCCCTTCAGGGCGTCGGGGTCGAGCGCGGTCCGCCAGTCCTCCGGCGCCTTCTCGTCGGTCTCGGCGGTGAGCGGGTCCTTCGGGTCGGTGCCGACGACGACGTTCAGCGTGTCGGCGAGGTCGGCCGGCGACAGGGAGAACGCGCCGGCGTAGTCGTTGACGTAGTTCAACGGCATGACGCCGCTGGCGCTCTGCAGGCCGTCGGTGCCGCGCAGCGAGAAGATGCTCGCCGCAGACGCCGGGCCCCACAGCGAGTCACCCGTCTGGCTGCCGAACGTGACCGGCACGAAGCTCAGCGCCATCGCGACGGCGGAGCCGCCCGACGAGCCGATCGAGGACTTGGACGGGTCGTAGGCGTTCCACACCTGGCCCCAGGCGCTGTCGGAGAAGTACCCCGAGTTCGCGTACTCGGCCATCGTCGCCTTGCCGATGATCACCGCGCCCGCGTCACGGACCCGCTTGACCTGGAACGCGTCCGCCTGCGGGTAGAAGCCCTCGAACACCTGGCTGCCGTTCGTCGTCGGCATGTCCTTCGTGTCGTAGAGATCCTTGAACGCGACCGGGATGCCGAGCAGCGGGCCCTTCGCGCCCTTCGCCCGCGCCTCGTCGGCCTTGCGCGCCTGTTCCATGGCGTCGTCGGCGACCCACGTGAAGCTGTGGAAGCCGAACTGGCCGGTGTCGTATGTCGCGATGCGATCGAGGTAGGCCTGCGTGATCTCCTGCGAGGTGGTCTTGCCCGACTCCATGTCGGCCCGCAGCTCCTGCACCGTCTTCTCGACGACGTCGTACGGCGAGCTCGTGGTCAGCGCCTTGGGCTGCGGCGCCGCCTGGGTGTCGAGCTTCGTGATGGCGGCACACGCGGCGGCGTCGAAGGACGGCACGCCCGCGGTGATCGCGGCCGGGGTCCAGTTGGCCAGCGCGCACAGCTGCGCGGTGGTCAGGTCGCCCAGCGGGGGCACGGCGACGAGCTGCTCGGCCCGGAGCTTCACCGCAGCGACTTCGGTGCCCGCGTCCGGCCGCGCGTTGTCGGCTGTGGTGCCGGTGCCCTGCTTCTCGCCGACGCCGATGACGACGAACCGTGCCAGCGACCGGGTCTCGCCCGGTGCGAGCGCGAACTTGTGCCCGTAGCCCTGGTGGTTGGCCTCGTGGCCGGTCAGGGGCAGCGGGATGTCGAACCCGCCCCGCAGGAAGTCGGTCGGAGCGGTGCCCGTGTTCGGCGAGCCGACGACTGCCGCGGACGGGCCGTTCTGGCTCGGGTTGCCGGCGCGGGTGGTCGGGCTCGCCATGGCGACCCACGAGTCGGCGACGGTCGGCACCAGGTCGCCGCTGGACGTGCCGACGACCTCGCTCTGGTTCTCGCCGGTGTTGTAGCCCGTCATGCCGCCGAAGACGACCTCCACCGTCACGCCCTGCGAGGTCGTGTTCGTGAAGGTGTCGAAGAACCGCGCGTAGCGATCCGAGCGCTGGATCTTGATGGCCCGGGTCATGCTGACGCCGCCGACCTCGACGGCCTTCGTGGTCTCGAATCGGTCGAGCCCGTCATACCGCAGTCCGAACCCGCGCGTGAGCTGGCCGTTCATGAGGGCCGAACGCCCCTCGAGCTTGCCGGCGACCCGCACCCGGATCCCGCCGTATCCCCGCAGCGCGGCGCCGGTCGTGTTGCGGATGGACCCGGTGTCGACACCCGGCGCGGCGCCGTCGTGGACGCCCCAGCTGTCGCCACTGGCGGTGGGGACCGAGTTGTAGGCCTCGGCGGCCGGGGCGCCGGCGGCGAGGCCGGCGATCACCGCGGCCACGGTGACACTGCGGCGTGAGCGACGCGGACGGTGTCCGCGCAGGGATCCTTCAGGCAACGCGATCGAGCTCCAGGGTGGTAGGCGAGCGGGCGCCGGACGCTAGGAGCGATGCAGGCCCGGCACATCGGACGAGATGTCGAACCGCTTTTGCGGGTCGTACGCCCGATCGGCCTACCTGCTCGTTGGCCGTTCACTGGTCGGAAGCCGGGGAGAACCGGCGCGCGCCGTGCCCGGCCGTGCGTACCATCGCGCGCCATGGACCGCGAGCCGTTGGAGGGGATCGGCGCGGCGGATGCGCATCTGGGCCGGCGGGTACCGCTGCCGCGCGTCCCGCTGCCGCTTGCCCGGTGGGTGGACGTCATGGCGCTGGGGACCTACGCCGTGGAGATCGCGTGGAACCTCGACGACACGCGCAACGGCGATCCGGGCCGCCTCGCGCTCTACGTGGGCTCCGGTCCGCCGCCGGAGCGCGCCCTCGGCGATCCGGTCGCGCTGGGGCGCTATGCCCATCGCACCGCCCCGCTCGAGGATGCGGACAGCTCGCTGCGACCGGTCCACGAGCTCAGCTGGGTCGACGACGGCCTGTACCTGCGCCTGACGGGGCAGGGTCCGTGGGCGCTCGACCGGCTCGTGGCGATTGCCGACTCGGTGCGCCCCGGCGAGCCTGGATAGGCTCCGGCGCATGAGCACGCCCGAGCATCAGGTCCTCCAGCAGCCCGATCCGTCCAAGCCCGACCGCAACCTCGCTCTCGAGCTGGTGCGCGTCACGGAGGCCGCGGC
>SYBY01000075.1 GCA_005788585.1 Actinomycetota bacterium
CAGCAGTGGCTAAAGCAGTAAAACTGGTTTGAACCCCCGGTTCAATTTTCAGAGTCACGGTTTACACTAGCCAGGCACTAGCAGGGGCTAGCAGACCCCAGGTTGGGATTCAACCGGCGGTTGCAATTATGACTATCGATACGACCTCGGGAGCCTTGTGAAAATACAGGCTCCGGCTCCAGCCAAAAAAAGGGCCGCGCACGGAGACGAGCCGCGGGCCGTCGCCGAGCCGGGCGACGAGCCAGGCTTTCGACGCGGTGGCGCGGCCGCGGGTGCTGACGCGCAGCCGGATCGTCCGTGTGCGGCCGACGCGCACGCGGGAGCGCGGGCCGGAGCGCATGAGCACGAGGTCGGCGGCCGTGGGCGGCGCGGCTGTGGCCGGGGTGGGCACGGGGATCGCGGCGCCGGGCACGAAGACCGTGACGGGCTCGGGTGCGGCCGGGACGACGGGGGCGGGCGGCGGCTCGACGGCCGGCGGGAGCGCGGGCGTGGTGAACGTCCGGTCCTCCCCGACCGTCGTGACCGTCCCGCTGCTGGCGACGAGCCGGTAGTGGTAGGTCGTGTTCGGCTGCAGGCCGGTGATCGGCTCGGACGCCAGGACACCGGACGCGCTGCTCGTCTGGCGCTCGGTCGTGCTCTGGCCGTACGCGATCGTTGTGCCGTAGTTGAAGTAGTGCGCGGTCTGCGCCCCGTCGGCCTCAACGAGGCCGTGGAGCGTCGCCCCCGTGGGCGTCAGCGCGCTGGCCGGACCCGTCGCGCCCGCTTGACAGCGGGGTGACGCGAGGGTCGCTGACGCGCTCGCGCCCCCGAGCATCCAGTCGATCTGCGGGAACGCATTGGCGTTGAAGATCGCGCGGAACACCCGCGGGTACGAGCCGGTGTTGAAGACCAGGGGCTGCCCCTGGAACCCGAGACCCGGGGCGACCTGGTTCTGGTCGCCGAAGTCAATGAACTGCTGCGACCCGCTGTTGACGTAGCCGTAGTAGACGTGCCACACGTTGTCGGCCGTCCCCGACGGCGTGATGCAGTCGACGATCGGCACGGGCGCGGCCGCTGCAGGCGCCGCCGCGGCGGCGGCAAGGGCGCACAGGCCCGTCGTGATGGCAGAAAGACGGCGCAACGTGGTGAGCCCGCGAGCGTCGGTGCTCCACGGGGCCTCACACGCTACCGGCCGTGGCAACCCCTTGGGGGTCCGGACCCCCGATCTTGGGGGTCGGTGTCGGGTCGCTCCCGATGGCAGGCGTCCCGTCGCGCGGAAGGGTTGGGGCATGACGACCACCAGCCACACCCACACCACCCTCCTGCGGCGCGCGGGGATCGTCCTCGCCCTGCTCGCAGCCTGCTACGGCGCCCTCGGCGCCGCGACCGCTCAAGCAAGCACCCTGACGTATGAAGGGGGCACATTGGTCCTGAGAGCCTCACCTGGCGAAGCGAACTTCGTGGGCATCGGCGCCCACGCCGACCAGCCTGGGATGCTCGCCGTCAGCGACACGGACAAGCCCGTCACGTCGGAGTGCACCTTCGACAGCGAGTTCCACCGGTGGGCGACCTGCCCCATCCCGACCAACGGCATCTACATCGAGACCGGGGACGGCAAGGACATCGTCAACGTCGGTGACGACCTCCCGGCGACCATCCCCGTGACGATCGACGGCGGCGCGGGTGACGACACGCTGCGCGGCGCACCGTTCGGCGAGATCCGCGAGACCATCCTCGGCGGACCCGGCAACGACAAGATCACCGGCGGCGCCGGGGATGACGTCATCCGCGGCGGTGACGGCGACGACGAACTCGAGGGCCAGGCCGGCAACGACCAGCTCTACGGCGACGGCGGCAACGACAAGCTGCGCGGCGACGGCTACCGCGACCAGTTCGCCGACGTCATCGACGGCGGCGCGGGCTACGACCAGACCGACGGCGACTGGATGGTCGAGTCGGGCAAGTTCCAGCCCCCGATCACCGTGAGCCTCGACGGCGCGGCCAACGACGGCCGCCCGGGCGAGAGCGACAACGTCACGGGCCTGGAGAAGATCTACCTCAACGCGCCCGCGACGCTCATCGGCGGCAACGACGCCGACGAGTTCACCGTGTTCAACACCGGCGACGGCTCGACCAAGCTGGTCGGCAACGGCGGCAACGACAAGCTGTCTGCGTTCGACCACAGCGACGAGGTCGACGGCGGTGCCGGCGACGATCAGCTCGCCGGCGGCTACGGCGACGACACGGTCACCGGCGGCCCCGGCCGCGATCAGATCCACGGCGACGCCCCGAGCAGCGCGTGCAACTACATCCAGTGCCGCCTGCCGTTCGGCAACGACACGATCTACGCGCAGGACGGCGAGGTCGACTCGATCGACTGCGGCATCGGCAACGACACCGCATACGTCGACGCCAACGACGTCGTCAGCGGCTGCGAGAACGTCATCAAGGGCTCCGGGCCCGCGGGCGGCGGACAGCAGGGCGGCGGCATCGCGAAGCAGGCGTCGCTGCTCCCGCTGAAGCTCCGCGGCACGAAGCTCGCCAAGGCGCTGCGGCGCGGATTCGTCGTCGACGTGACCGCGCCGGGCAAGGGCAAGGTCTCGGTCGTCGCGACCCGGGCGGGCAAGACCGTCGCGAAGGGCGCGGCGAAGGCCTCGGGCGCCAAGAAGGTCGGCGTGAAGCTGCGGTTCACCAAGGCCGGGAAGAAGGCGCTGCGCCGGGCGAAGAGCGCCAAGCTGGCCCTGAAGGTCACCTTCACGCCCGCCAAGGGCAAGAAGCTCACGGCATCGCACCGGATCTCGCTCAAGCGATAAACCGGGGAAGCGGCGTAAGAACGGCCGGGGTCGCAGGTTGCACCATCGCAACCTGACCCCGGCCTGGAGCTTTTCATGACCCGCCGCCTGCTGTTCTGCGTCCTGTCCTTCGCCGCCGCGCTCATCGCCGCCGCTCCCGCGCACGCGGGCCTCAGCACGTGGACAAGCCTCAGCGGCCTGACGACCGCCGCCGGTGCAGACCACGTGCGCGAGTACACGCGCGGCACACCACCGACGACGATCTACGCGGCGACGGAGGACGACGGCGTCTTCCGCTCCACCAACGCGGGGGCGAGCTGGTCGGCGTTCAACGGCGGGCTCGAGGGCGTTCCGGGCGCGAAGAACGTCCGCACCGTCTTCGCCGACGGCAGCCGAATGCTCGCCGGAACGAGCGCGGGCCTGTTCGCGTCGACCGGCGGCGGCGCCTGGCAGCCCCTGGCGCAGGGCCCGGAGGACAATCCCGCGCAGCCGAAGAAACTGAACACCGCCGTCCAGGCGCTGTATTCGGTCACGGGCGGCCCGCTGCTCGCGGGCGGCTTCTCCAGCGGCGTGTTCCGCAGCAACGACGGCGGCAACACCTGGATCCACCCGGCGCCCGGCAACGGCATGCCCGCCGCCACGACGGTGTGGCACCTCACCTCGTTCGTCCCCGGTGTCGTGTTCGCCGCGACGAGCAGCGGCATCTTCCGCTCGCTCGACAACGGGGCGAGCTGGACGCTCACGAGCGACGGCATCCCGGGCACGACGCTGCGCGTCTTCAAGGACCCCGTCAACCCGCTCATCTACTACGCCGGCACCACCGCGGGCGTGTACCGCACCGTCAACGGCGGCCTCACCTGGTCGGCCATCAATGGCTCGCAGAGCAAAGCGCTGCTGGCGAACACCGTCCGCGGCATGATCGTCCGCAGCGTCGGCACGCGCACCCGGATCTACGCCGCGACGGAGAACGGCCTGTGGGTCGGCACCGCCCGCAACGACAGCGTGCTCAACCCGGGTCCGGTCGACTGGCGCCACGTCACCGAGAGCGGTCTCGGCGGCCACGACATCTTCTGGACGATCTCCGAACTCGACCCCGTGACGGGCACGTTCATCGCCGGCACGGACGGCAACGGCGGGTACGCCCTGACGTTCCAGCTGCCGTTCAACATCGTCAACCCGTCGATCAGCGGCACGACGAAGGTCGGCAAGGAGCTCACCGCCAACAAGGGCACGTGGGGCGGCACCGAGGAGATCGCCTTCACGTATCAGTGGCAGCGGTGCACGGCGTCGAACAGCGGCTGCTCGGACATCAGCGGTGCTGAGCAGGACAAGTACACGCTGACGGCCGCGGACTTCGACAAGTGGATCCGGGTCGAGGTGACCGCCGAGAACGACGTCAACACCTTCATCCCCACCGACGAGACGACGGCCACGGTCGGCAAGGTCGGCGCCGCCGACGGCGACCTGCCGGGTGCGAACCAGTCTCCGGCGCCGAGCATCTCCGGGCCGGGCCTGCCGCAGTCCGGCCACACGCTCGCCGCGACCGGCGCGTCGTTCAACCCGGCCGCGACGCTCGGCATCACGTACCAGTGGTACCGCTGCGCCAGCACGGTCGAGAGCACATGCGTGCTCGTCCCGGGCGTGACCGGCGCGAACTACGTCCTGACGGACATCGACGTCGAACGCCGCATCCGGGTCAAGGCGGTCGGCAAGAACGCGTTCGGCTCGAAGACCACCGAGTTCAGCGGGCCCTCGAACGAGATCTTCCCGAAGCAGGCCACCGTCAAGGGCGGGAAGAACCCGTTCCTTGAGGGCGCGGCGGTCGTCGGTGAGTCGCTCATCGCGAACGTCGGCGAGTGGGAGTTCCCCGGCACGACCTGGGAGCGCGTATGGATCCGCTGTGACGCCGACGGCTCGTCGTGCGAGACCCTGACGAGCCAGAAGGGCCCGACCTACCTGCTCACCGCGGCGGACGCCGGCAAGCGCCTGAAGGCCGAGATCAAGGCGGACGCCAACGGGCCGAGCAAGTTCCCGGGCCCGGTCTACGTGCAGACCCCGCTGAGCGGCGTCGTCGTCACCCCGCCGTCGCCCGCCGTGGACATCCCGGCGCCGCCCGCGCCGGCGCCCGGACCGGCGCCGCAGCCGCCCGCCCCGCCGGTGCAGGCCGCGGACACCGTCAAGCCCATCCTCTCGGGCCTGTCGCTTGCGAAGACGAAGGTCAAGCGCGGCGGCACGCTGACGATCTCGCTGCGCCCGAGCGAGGCGAGCTCCATTCGGGTGCAGATTCAGCGGCTGACGAAGGGCCGCAAGGTCGGCAAGGCCTGCAAGACGGGCCGCAGGAAGGGCAAGCGCTGCACGATCACCAAGACCCTGCTGACGAAGACCATGCCCGCCTCCGCGGGGTCGGCCAAGCTGACCGTCGCGCTGAAGGCGCGCGGCAAGGCCCTGGCGACGGGTAGCTATCGAGCCCTCGTCACCCCGGTCGATGCCGCCGGCAACCGCGGCGCCGTGCGCACCGTGACGTTCACGATCACCCGCCGCTGACGACGGACGCGCTGCGCGCCACGACGGTGCGCAGCGCGATCCGGGTGTCGGTCTCCACCACGCCGCCCTTCGTCTTCAGGGTGCGGATGAGGGTGTCGAGCTCTGCAGGGTCGGCCGTGACGACGCGCAGCGCGTAGTCGAAGCGGCCGGTCACGTGGGCGCAGTCGGTGATCTGCTCAAGCGCGGCAGCGAGGCGCTCGAATCCGTCACTGACGTCAGGCGCAGACAGCCGGACGTCCACGAGCGCGACCAGCCTCCGCCCCGTCGCCGCGGGATCGAGCACCGTCGTGAAGCCGGTGATGACGCCACGCTCCTGCAGGCGGCGCACGCGCTCGGCCGCGGCGTTGGCGCTGAGCGCGACGTGTTCGCCCAGCTCACGGAAGCTCATCCGGCCATCCTCGCGAAGTTGACCGAGGATCTCACGGTCAATGTCGTCCAACCCAGAGATTTCCACTGTCTTCACCGCCGGATGCCTCGTCTTTCCCCGTCTTGCGGCGCTCAGAGTAAATGATCCCGCGGCGCTCGGTTGGACGATCACCGACCGACCGGATTTCAGGAGCTCACCATGTCGCGCCCGCACCTCATCGCCGTAGGACTCGCCGCCGCAGTAGCCCTGCTGGCCGCCGCGCCCGCGCAGGCCAGCACGTTCTGTGTGCCGGACTACACCGCGACGTGCCCGAACAACGGCACGAACATCAAGCTCGGCAGCCTCGAGACCGCGATGCAGGCCAATCAGAGCGACGGCGTGAAGGACACGATCCACGTCGCGCCCGGCGTCATCGCCGACCCCGGGTCGATCGAGACCGACTCGGGCGCAGCCGATCCGCTGGAGATCATCGGCGCGGGTCCCGCCTCGACGGTCGTCACCACGTCGAGCACGGGCAACATCTACGTCATGAACATCGAGCCGGGCGCACGGGCGACGACCGTCCGCGACCTGACGATCCGCGTCCCCGCCACAACCCCGGACAGCCTCGGCGGCGCGATGCAGGCCAGAGGCGCGACGCTCGACAACGTCGACGTCGACGTGCGCAACGACGGGGGCGACGGCATCTCCTTCGTCGGTGGCGGCGTCTTTCGCAACGGGCGCATGGCCGGCTCGGCGGGCGGGAAGCTCGGCGACGCCATCCGTGTGAACGGGGCCGCCAACGGCCCGCTGACGGTCGAGGACTCCCGGATCGAGTCGCCCAGCTGGGGCATCCACACCGACAGCGCCAACGTCCCGGTCACGGTGCGGCGCACCGTCATCACCGATCCGCTCGCGTACGGCGTGCGGGTGACCGCCGGCGGCTCGGTCGCGATGTCCAACAGCGTCATCACCTCGCAGACCGGGCGGCCGGTCACGGTGCTCGCGACGGCCGGTGGCGGCGCCTCGTTCACAGGCGACCACCTCACGATCGTCGGGCTCTCCGGCCAACCGAACCCGGCGGTGGCCGTCGAGGTCGGGACGGGCGTCGCGGGCAACGCGAGTGCGCTCGTCGTCAACTCGATCGTCCGGTCGTTCCCCTCGACCTACGACCGTAAGGCCCCGGTGGGCGGGGCGACCGGCAACGCGACGATCGGCTTCCAGCACAGCAACTTCGCGCCGACCGGCTCGAGCGTGGGCGACGGGTCGGTGACGTCGTCGAACGGCAGCAACAGCGACCCGCAGTTCGTCGGCACCGGCACCGATCCGTACCGGCTCAAGCCCGGCTCGCCGTCGATCGACCGGGCCAACCCGGCGGCAGGCGGGCTGGCCGTGGACCTCCTCGGCGCGGTCCGCCCGCGCGACGGTGACGGCGATGGCGTCGCCCGCAGCGACCAGGGCGCGTACGAGTACCAGCCGCCGGCCCCGGCCGACCCGGGCACGATCGCGCCCGGGACCGACCCGGGCGTCGCGCCCCCGCCCGCGCCGCCCGCCACCGAGCCCCCGGCCGCAGCGCCGGCCGACACGCTCGCGCCCAAGCTCAGCGGACTTCGTCTCGGCAAGGGCGTGACCCGGCGCAAGGGCGGCACGATCCGCTTCACGCTCAGCGAGGCCGCAAGGGTCGAACTGCGCTTCACGCGCGGCAAGCGGACGGTCACGCTCCGGGTCAACGGCCGGGCCGGTGCGAACGCGGTCAAGGTCGCCCGGCGCAAACTCGCCGCGGCGCGGTGGACGCTCACCGTGGTGGCGACCGACGCGGCGGGCAATCGCACCTCCAGCGCGCGCCGCATCACCGTGCGCCGCTGACGTGTGACGGATACGCGCACACCGCGTGCGCGTATCCGTCACACCCCTCGACACCGTGGCGCTCCGGACGGCCCGAGGACCGACCGCCCGGCGATACCGCCGGGGTGCAGGCCAAACCTAGGATCCGCCGGTGAGCATCCGCGTCGCCCTCGAGCACCGGACGGTCTACCGCTACGACCGTCCCGTGCGCCTCGGTCCGCAGTCGATCCGGCTGCGGCCCGCGCCCCACGCCCGCACCCCGATCCTGGCGTACTCGCTGAAGGTCCAGCCCAGCGACCACTTCGTCAACTGGCAGCAGGATCCGTTCGGCAACCACATCGCGCGGCTGGTGTTCCCCGAGCCGACCACGGAGTTCGCGGTCACCGTCGACCTGATCGCCGACATGACGGTGATCAACCCGTTCGACTTCTTCCTCGAGGAGACCGCGAAGACGTGGCCGTTCGCGTATGAGCCCGCGCTGCGCCACGACCTCGCGCCGTATCTCGACGTCGGCGACCCGGACCCGGTGCTGTCGGACTGGCTGGCCGGGATCCCCCGCGAGCCGACGGCGACCATCGACGCGCTCATCGAGGTCAACCGGCGCGTCAACGCCGCGGTCGCGTACTCGGTGCGGATGGAGCCCGGCGTCCTCTCCCCCGCCGAGGTCCTGACCCGCGCCGTGGGCTCGTGCCGGGACAGCGCGTGGCTGCTGGTGCACACGCTGCGCCACCTGGGGATCGCCGCGCGGTTCGCATCGGGGTACCTCGTGCAGCTCGCCGAGGACCAGCCGCCACAGGAAGGCGCTGCCGTCGCCAGCGACTTCACCGACCTGCACGCGTGGGCCGAGGCGTACGTGCCCGGCGCGGGCTGGATCGGCCTGGACGCCACCTCCGGGCTCCTGACCGGCGAGGGGCACATCCCGCTGTCGTGCACCCCGTCCCCGGCGGCATCGGCGCCGATCGCGGGCGCGGTCGAGCCCGCCGAGGTCACCTTCGACTTCTCCAACACCGTGACCCGCTCGGAGGAACGGCCGCGCGTCACGCTGCCGTACACCGACGAGCAGTGGGCCGCGATCGACGCCCTCGGGCACGCGGTCGACGACCGGCTCGCCGCGGGCGCCGTGCGGCTGCCCCTGCGCGGGGAGCCGACGTTCGTCGCCGCCGCCGACATGGAGGCCGACGAGTGGAACACCGCCGCGCTCGGCCCGACGAAGCACCGTCTGGCGGTCGACCTCGCGCTGCGGCTGGCCGACCGGTTCGCGCCCGGGGCGCTCATCCAGCACGGGCAGGGCAAGTGGTACCCGGGCGAGCCGCTGCCGCGCTGGGAGGTCCGGGTGCGGTGGCGCACCGACGGCGTGCCGCTGTGGCGAGACCGGTCGCTGCTGGCGCACCCCGGCGGTGCGGCCGGATCCTCGACGAGTGCCGACGCGCGCGCCCTGACGACCGCGATCACGACTGCCCTCGGCCTGCCGGAGTCCGCCGCCGTCCCCGCCTATGAAGACGAGGCCGAGCGCCTGCTGCGCGAAGCGCGCGAGCCGGGCGGCGACCCGCCCGAGCTGGACGACCCCGACCCCGCGGACCCGCGGCTGGCCGACCGCGCCGCGCGCGAGGCGTTCGTCGCACAGCTCGACGCCGAGCGTGGCGACCCTGCCGGCTGGGCGCTGCCGCTGCACCGCGGCGTCGGCGACGAGGCGTGGCGGACCGGCACCTGGAGCCTGCGGCGCGGCGGGCACCTGTTCCTCATCCCCGGGGACTCGCCGGTCGGGCTGCGGTTGCCGCTCGACGCGCTCACGTGGACCCCGCCGGTCCCCGACCCCGAGCCGTCGCGTTTCGCGGCGGTCGGCGCGCTGGAGCGGGAGCCGGCGATCGCCGCGGTCGAGGAGATCGAACCGCCCCCGATCACCGCGCTGTGCGTCGAGGTCCGTGACGGCCACGTCCACGTCTTCCTCCCGCCGCTCGACGACCTCGCCCACGCGGCGGAGCTGCTGCGGATCGTCGAGGACGCCGCCGCGGCGACCGCCACCCCGGTCGTCGTCGAGGGCTATGCCCCACCCAGCGGCGGCGGCCGCGCGCAGAGCTTCAGCGTCACCCCGGACCCGGGCGTCATCGAGGTCAACATCCACCCCAGCTCGACCTGGGACGAGCTCGTCGAAAAGGCCACGGTCCTCCACGAGGAGGCGCGCACGATCGGCCTGGCCAGCGAGAAGTTCGCGCTCGACGGCCTGCACACCGGCACCGGCGGCGGCGCGCACCTGACGTGCGGCGGGACGACGCCGAAGGACAGCCCGTTCCTGCGCCGCCCCGACCTGCTGCGCAGCCTCATCACGTACTGGCAGCACCACCCGTCGCTGTCCTACCTGTTCAGCGGCCGGTTCATCGGGCCGACGAGTCAGGCGCCGCGCGTCGACGAGGCGCGCCACGAGAACCTCTACGAGCTGGAGATCGCGTTCAACGAGCTGGCCCGGCTCGCCGAGGAGGCCGACGACGACGCGCCGGTGCCCGCGTGGACG
>SYBY01000076.1 GCA_005788585.1 Actinomycetota bacterium
GCCGCATCGGCATCCAGCCCGACATGCTGTTCTGCCGGTCGGAGACCGAGCTGAGCGCCGAGATCCGCAAGAAGATCGCGCTCTTCACCTCGGTGCCGAACGAGGCCGTCATCTCGGCGAAGGACGTCGACAACATCTACAAGGTGCCCCTCTGGTACGAGGAGCAGCACGTCGACGACGTCATCTGCGACTACTTCGGTCTGGAGACCGAGGCGCCCGATCTCAGCGAGTGGGAGACCATCTGCGAGCGCGCGAACGCGGCCGTCGAGCCAGTGCGCATCGCGCTGGTCGGCAAGTACGTGCAGCTCGAGGACGCGTACCTCTCCGTCTCGGAGTCGCTGCGCCACGCCGGCTACCTCTTCGGCGCAGGGATCGAGATCGACTGGGTCGACAGCGAATCGCTGACCGACGACGTCGTCGCGCTCGAACGCCTGCGCGACCATGACGGGATCCTCATTCCCGGTGGCTTCGGCGGCCGCGGCATCGAGGGCAAGATCCGTGCGGCGCGCGTGGCGCGCGAGCAGGAGATCCCGTACCTGGGCATCTGCCTCGGGATGCAGATCGCGGTCGCGGAGTTCGCGCGCAACGTCGCGGGCATGGACGGCGCGAACTCCACGGAGTTCGACCCCGAGACGCCGCACCCGGTCATCGACCTCCTGCCCGAGCAGAAGGAGGTCTCCGACCTCGGCGGGACGATGCGCCTGGGCGCCGACCCGATCAAGCTGCACGACGGCACGCGCGTGCGCGAGCTGTACGGCGAAGCGGTCATCTACGAGCGCCATCGCCATCGCTACGCGGTCCACCTCTATCTGCGCCCGCGCCTCGAGGCCGCCGGCCTGGTGGTCGGCGGGACGTCGCCGGACGAGCGGCTCGTCGAGGCGATCGAGCTGTCGGACCATCCGTTCTTCGTCGCGTCGCAGTACCACCCGGAGTTCAAGTCGCGGCCCGAGCGGCCCGCGCCGCTCTTCCGGGAGTTCGTCCGCGCCGCGCAGGAGCACGGCCGGTCCGGTGCGCCCGAGGGCGAGCCCTCGGTGGCGCGCGCCTCCACGGCGTGAGACCTGCCTCGCCGGCGGAGAAGCGCCGACTTCACGACACGTTCGCCGCGCTCTGCGCGATCCCGTCGCCGGTCGGGGCCGAGCGCGCCGTCGCCGACCGGGTCATCGCGGAGCTCGCCGGAATGGGCCTCGGGGTCGAGGAGGACGACGCGGGGGCACGCCTGGGCGGGACGGCCGGCAACCTCCTCGCCCGCATCCCCGCCCGCACGGAGGACGCGCGCACGATCATGCTGTGCGCCCACCTCGACACGGTCGCGGTGGCCGGGCCGATCGAGCCCGTCATCGAGGACGACGGCTGGACGAACCGCCACGACGCCATCCTCGGCGCCGACAACAAGGCGGCGGTCGCGGTGATCCTGGAGGTCGCGCGGCGGGTCGCGCTCGAGTCGTCGCCCGTCGGGCTCGAGCTCGTCTTCACGGTCGCCGAGGAGGACGCGCTCGCGGGGGCGAAGCTCTTCGACGTCGGGCAGCTGCGCAGCGAGTGGGGCTACGTCTTCGACCATGCGACGCCCATCGGCGAGGTCATCGTCGCGGCGCCGACCTACTACCGCTTCCTCGCCACCTTCCACGGCCGCGCCGCCCACGCCGGCATCCGGCCGGAGGACGGCAGCTCTGCGGTGCTCGCGGCGTCGCGGGCGATCGCCGCCATGCCTCTGGGCCGCCTCGACGAGCAGACCACCGCGAACATCGGGCATCTCGAGGGCGGCGTCGCCGGCGCGACGAACATCGTGGCCGAGTGGTGCTCGGTGCTCGGGGAGTGCCGGTCGCTGGACGAGGCGCGCGCCGACGCGCTCATCGGCGACCTGGTCGCTCACCTGCAGGACGCGGCGAACGACCCGAGCGCGCCGTGCGACGTGGACGTCGATGTCGAGCGGCTGTTCACCGGCTACCGCCACCGGCCGCAGGCCCCGTCGGTCCTGGCGGCCGAGGCGGCGCTCACCGCGTGCGGGTACACGCCGGAGCGGATCGTGACCGGCGGCGGGTCGGACGCTGCCGCCTTCGAGGTCGCCGGGTTGCCGTGCACGAACCTCGCCAACGGCACCGAGCGCAACCACCAGCCCGACGAGCGGGTCGCGGTGGCGGCGCTGGAGGGCATGCTCGATGTGACGCTCGCGCTGCTCGACGCGTGCGCCGAGGCCTGAGCCCCACGTAGGCTTCCGGCCATGGACGCGCGCGACGGGTCTGGACTCGGTCGCCGCGAGACGCTGAGCGTCGCGCTGCTCGCGCTCGCGTGTCTTGCGGTCGTCGGCACCCTCGTCACCGGCTACGTCCGCACGCAGCTGCTGGACCGGGAGGACTTCGCCGACCGCGCCGTCGCCGCGATCCAGCGCGACGAGGTCCGCAGCGTCGTGGCGCGCGAGCTGACGATCAACGTCGTCGAGCGCGGGGCCGAGGACGCGATCACGTACCGGCCGCTCATCGAGCAGGCCGTGAGCGTGGTGCTCGACACGCCGCCCGCGCTGCGGCTCCTGCGCCTCGGCGTCCGCGAGGCCCACGGCCTGCTCTTCGTCCGCGATCAGGGCAACGTGGTGCTGGACGTCGCCGACGCCGCGACGGTCATCCGTCCCGCGCTGCGCAGCGTCGCGCCGCAGGTGGCCGACGAGATCCCGAGCGACCTGAGCCCGGAGATCCTGCGTCTGCGCGAGGGGGAGACCGGCACGCAGCTCCTGCGCCTGGCGGGCAACGTGCGGACGCTGTCGTTCGTCCTGCCCGTGGTCGCGCTGCTGCTCCTCGCCGGCGGCATCCTCGCCGCGCAGGACCGCCGCCAGGCCGCGACCCGTGCGGGGATCGCGGTGGGGGTCGCCGGGGTCGCGGTCGTGGCGCTCACGTACCTGGGCGGCTCGCTGGCCGCCGACGCCGCCCGCGGCGGCACCGTCGTCCCGCTGGCCGAGGCGCGGGAGGCGGCGGGCGCGCTGTGGGACGTCATGTTCGGGGACCTGCGCCGCTGGGGCCTGGGACTTGCCGCCGCCGGGCTGATTGTCGCGGGCGCCGGGGCATCGCTCCTGCGCCCCGTCGAGGCCGCCGGGGACCGGCTCGAGGAGGCCGTGGCCGCGGTGCTGCATCCGCGGTCACCGGAGCTGCGGGCGCTGCGCGGTGTCGCCGCGATCCTCATCGGAGCCCTCCTCCTCGTGCGTCCCGAGCTCGCCGCGCGGATCATCGCGCTGGCCGGTGGTGCGTTCCTGGCGTTCGTCGGAGCGGGGGAGGTGCTCGACCTCGTCCAGGAACCGCGCCGTCGCCGGCAGGGCGGCGCGCCGGCCCCTGACGGCCGGCGCGGGAGGTCCTGGGTGCCGATCGCAGCAGGCGTCGCGGCGTTCGCCGGCCTGGTGACCGTGGTCGGGGTCGCGCTGACCGGCAGCGACGCGCCCGCCGATCCGCCGCGGGCGGCCGCCCTGCCCGGCGACGTCACGAGCTGCAACGGCTCGGAGGTCAACTGCGACCGGCGCCTGAACGAGGTCGTGTTCCCCGGGACGCACAACGCGTTCTCGGCCGCCGAGGATCCGGGCTGGTCGCTGACGAACCAGCGCTTCGGGATCGGCCGCCAGCTCGAGGACGGGATCCGGCTGCTGCTCATCGACGTGCATCCGGCGGTCCGGGCGGCCAACGGCCGGGTGCGCACGGACTTCGACGCGGCCGGCTCGAGCGCGAACCGCGTGCGCCAGCAGCTCGACCCCGCGCAGCTCGCCGCGGTCGAGCGGCTCGGCGGGCGGATCGGACTGGGGGACACGGCCGGCGGCACGGCGGGCCTGTACCTGTGTCACAGCGTCTGCGAGCTCGGGTCCACGCCCGCGGTCGACGTCCTGCGCGACCTGCGGGCCTTCCTCGAACGCGAGCGCGGCGAGACCGTGGTCCTCTTCGTCGAGCCGTACGTCGATGCGGTCGCCGTCCAGCGCCTCTTCGCGCAGGCGGGTCTGCTGGATCTCGTGGTCACCTTGGACCGGTCGGCGCCGCTGCCGACGCTGCGCGAGCTGGTCGCCGACGACCGGCGGCTCGTGGTCTTCACCGAGCGCGGCGCCACGCCCGACACCCCGTGGTACATGGACGGGTTCGCCTTCGTCCAGGACACCCCGCTCGGCGCCAAGGGGCCGCGGGACCTCAGCTGCGCGCCCTACCGCGGGCAGCCGGACAGCCCGATCCTCATGCTCAACCACTGGATCGACGACTTCCCGCCGCCCCGCGGACGCAACCGGGCGATCCTCAGCCGGAGGTTCCTCGTCGACCGCGCGCTGCGGTGCGGGCGCGAACGGCGACTGCCCGCCTCGTTCATCGCGGTCGACCACTATGACCTCGGCGACGTCATCGGCGCGGCGCGGGAACTCAACGCGATGCCCGTCGAGTCGCGGACCGCGGTGCCCGGCGACGCCTCGGAGGTCGCGGCGCTCGAACGCACCGACGACGATGACCGTGAGGCGCCGGAGCTGCGGCCCGAGGCGGGCGGCACGTTGCCGACCGCCGGGGGCTGACGCCCGATCGCGCGCCGGTCTGCAAGCCTCTGCGTCATGAGCCAGCGCTTCGAACGCCTGACCGGCGAGACCGTCTTCCGCGGCCGGATCTTCGACGTCGTCCGCGAGCGGTTCCAGTTCGAGGACGGCGAGATCGTCGAGCGCGAGAACGTCGTGCACGGTGGTGCCGTCGCGATCGTCGCCTACGACGAGGACACGCTGTTCCTCGTGCGCCAGCCGCGCGAGATCGTGGGCCGTTCGGACATCCTCGAGATCTGCGCGGGCCGGCTGGACCAGCCCGGCGAGTCGCCGCAGGACTGCGCGAAGCGCGAGCTGGCCGAGGAGCTGGGTCTCGCGGCCGACGCGTGGGAGCACGCGACGACGTACTTCACGAGCGTCGGCTTCTCCAACGAGGAGCTGCACGTCTTCTTCGCCACCGGCCTGACGGAGGTCGAGCGGCCGGAGAACGACGAGGAGGACGAGCGCATCGAGGTGGTGCGCTGGCCGCTGGACGAGCTCGACGCGGCGATCGACGCCACGACGGACTCGAAGACCCTCATCGGGCTGCTCCTCTTCCGTCGCGCGCGCGAATCGGGCTGACGGACGCCTCACCGCGTGGGAGCATGGGGTCGAACCCATGGCCTCCACGAGCGACACCGGCGCCGACGCCGTCACCGAGGGGAAGGCAGCCCTGGACGACGGTGACTGGGAGCGCGCGCGCGACGCGTTCCAGGCCGCGCTGCTCTCTGGCGCGGGCGCCGAGGCGTGGGACGGCCTCGGCTGGGCGGCCTGGTGGCTGTCCGACGAGGAGCTGACGATCGAGGCGCGCGAGCAGGCCTACCGCGCGTACCGTGACGAGGGCGACGCCCCCGCGGCGGCCAGGGTCGCGGCGTTCCTGTCGGCGGACTTTCGCGAGTTCCGTTCCGAGCCGGCGATCGGGCGCGGGTGGCTCGAGCTCGCGCAGCGCGCGCTCGTCGACCAGCCGCTGGGTGCCGACCACGGCTGGCTGGCCGTGCTGCAGGCCGATCACATCCTGAACACGGGCGACGATCTTCCGGAGGTCCGCCGCCTGTGCGAGGAGGCCCGGCAGATCGGCCGCGCGCACGGCGTCGCCGACCTCGAGGCCATCGCGCTGGCCCAGGGCGGCGTCGCGGCGGTGAGCGCGGGCGAGGTCGAGGCGGGGATGCGCGCGCTCGACGAGGCGTCGGCCATCGTCGCCGCCGAGGACCTGTACCTGCCCATCTCGGCCGGCTGGGTGATGTGCTCGCTCATCACGGCGTGCGACGGCGTCGGGGACTTCTCCCGGGCGGAGCAGTGGTGCGAGGCGACGAAGCGGTTCACCGATCACTGGGGCGGACGGCAGTTGGCGGGCGTCTGCCGCAGCTCCTACGGGCGGGTCCTGGCGACCCGTGGCGACTGGGAGACCGCCGAGCGTGAGATGACGGCCGCGCTCGAGGACTTCACCGCGTCGCGGCGCCGCGGGATGGCGGGTGGCAGCCATGCGCGCCTGGGCGAGCTGCGGGCGCGCCAGGGACGGACCGACGAGGCGCGCGCGCTCTTCGAGGAGGCGGGGCCCGCGGGCCTGATGGGGCTCGGCGCCCTGGCGCTGCAGGCGGGCGACGCGCAGGCGGCGGCCGACATCGCCGCGCGCGTCCTGCGTTCGCTGGCCCACGACACCGTCCTGCCGCGCCTGCCCGCGTTGGAGCTGCAGGTGCGGGCGCTGGCCGCGCTCGGGGAGGACACCGACGCGCCGCTGGCGGCCGCGCAGGAGATCGCGGCCCGGCTCGGCACGCCGTATCTCCGTGCGCGGGCGCGGCTGCTCACCGGCGAGGCCGCGCTGGCCCGCGGCGACGCCGACACGGCGCGTGAGGCCTTCGAGGACGCGATCGACGGGTTCGACACGCACGCCGCCCCGTACGACGCCGCGCTGAGCCGGCTCGCGCTGGCTCGCGCGCTGCAGGCGCTCGGTCGCGCCGACCACGCCCGGACGGAGGCGGGCGCGGCGCGCGAGGTGTTCGCCGGCCTCGGCGCGCAGCGCGATCTCGACGCCGCGGACGAGGTCATGGCCGGTCCGGCGAGCGCCGCGCTCTCCGAGCTGACGCCGCGCGAGATCGACGTGCTGCGGCTCGTCGCGCAGGGGTCCAGCGACCAGGAGATCGCCGAGCGTCTGGTGCTCAGCCCGCACACGGTGCACCGCCACGTCGCGAACATCCGGGCGAAGCTGCGGCTGTCCTCGCGCTCGGCAGCGGTCGCCTACGCCGCCCGCGCGGGCCTCCTGTAGCCCGCCTGGCCCCATCCGGCCATCTCGTGCAGATGGCCGAATAGGGGGAAGGCGCGACGCGCACGCGGGCGTACGGTCGGGCCTCCCGACCGAAGGAGTGCTTCATGCCCACGCTCACCACCACCGTCGTCGACGAACTGCGCCTGCGTCTGCGCGGCGGCGTGCACCTGCCCGGAGAGGCCGAGTACGCCGACACCTGCGAGCTGTTCAACACCATGATCGTCCGTCAACCCGCGCTCGTGGCCAGGTGCGCGGCACCTGATGACGTCATCGCCGCGCTCGACATCGCGCACCGCCATGACCTGCCGGTCGCGGTTCGCGCCGGCGGTCACTCGGTGGCGGGGCTCTCGCTCTGCGACGACGGCATCGTGCTCGACGTCCGCGCCATGGACGACGTGGACGTCGACCCCGACCGGCGGATCGCGCGGGTCGGCGGCGGTGCAACGTGGGCGCAGGTCGACACCGCCACGCAGCGGCACGGGCTGGCGACGACGGGCGGCCGGGTGTCGACGACCGGGGTGGTCGGGCTCACGCTCGGGGGCGGGTCGGGCTGGCTGGAGCGCAAGCACGGCCTGGCGTGCGACAACCTCGTCGCCGCGGAGCTCGTGACCGCCGACGGCCGGTTCGTCCGTGCCGACGCCGACCATCATCCCGACCTGCTGTGGGCGCTCCGTGGCGGGGGCGGCAACTTCGGCGTCGTCACCGCGCTGGAGTTCGCGCTGCACCCGGTCGGCCCCGAGGTCTTCGGCGGGCTGGCGCTGTGGCCGGTCGACCGCGGCCCCGAGCTGCTGCAGCGCTTCCGCGACACGATGCGCGGCGCCCCGGACGGGCTGAGCCTCGCGTTCGGCTACGTCACGGCGCCCGTCGAGGACGACATCCCCGCCGACCTGCGCGGGCGGCCCGCGGTGCTCATCGCCGGCATGTACGCCGGGGACATCGACGAGGGCGAGGCGCTGCTGGCGGGCCTGCGCGCCGCCGGTCCCGCGCTCGACGCCTTCGAGACCACGACGTACGCCGCGTTCAACGCGTCGCTGGACGACCCGCCCGGCTACCGGAACTGGTGGACCGCCGAGCACCTCGCCGATCTCACCCCGGAGGCGATCACCCGCATCCACGCGCGGGCGCAGGACCTCCCGGGCGAGCCCGCGCAGCTCTTCATCGTGGCGTGGGGCGGGGAGATGACGCGCGTGGGCGACGACCGCTCGCCGCTGCGCGCCCGGCGCGAGGGCTTCGTCGTCCATCCGCTGCTGCTGTGGTCCGACCCCGCCGACGACGAGCGCAACATCGCCCACGGCCGCGCCTACCGCGAGGACCTGCGTGAGCTCGCCAGCGGCGACGCGTACCTCAACTTCCTCGGCGACGAGGGCGAGGACCGGCGCGTCGCGCAGTTCGGCCCCGAGAACCACGCGCGCCTGGCTGAGATCAAGGCGGCATGGGACCCGGAGAACGTCTTCTCGGCCAACCAGAACATCCGGCCGGCGGTCGGGGCCGCGTCGCCATGACCCGCGACGTCCGGCTGCTCGCCGGGCTCGTCGGGGTGTCCGCGGCCGGTGACCTGCTCGTGTTCGTGGGGCTCACGCTTCACGTCCACGGGTCGGGCGCCGGCCCGTTTGCCCTGGCGGCGCTGGTGGCGACGACGATGCTCCCGCAGGTCCTGCTGGCGCCCGTGGGCGGTCTGCTCGCGGACCGGTGTGAGGCGGTGCGCGTGCTGGCGCTGGCCAGTGCGGTGCAGGTCGCCGCGGCCCTCGCGTTGGCGTCGTCGCCCGGGCTGGCCGGCCTGTTGGCGCTCTCCGCGCTGCTGGCGGCGGGCAACGCCGTGGCCCAGCCCGCGGAGTTCGCGCTCGTCCCCGTCGCGGCGCGCGGTCGCGCGCTCACCCGGTCCAACGGCTTGGTCGAGACCACGCGCTACATCGGGTTCGCCGCGGGGCCGGTCCTCGCCGGCGTCCTGGTGGCCGGGGGATCGCTCACGGTGGCGATGCTCGTCGCCGCGGCGGGCTTCGCCGTGATCGCGTGCGGCGCGCCGCTGCTGCGCGTCCGTCGCCATCCGCGACCGGATCGCAGCGGCGTGACGCCTCGCGCCCGCGACGGCCTCACCCACGTCGTGCAGGATCCCGTGCTCCGGGCGGTCGTCGGCGCGGCCGTGGCGGCGCTGCTGGTCATCAGCGTGTCGATCACCGCCGAGGTCATCTACCTCGTCGACCACCTGGGCGCCGGCCCGGGCGTCTACGGCGCCGTCGTGGCCTGCTGGACCATCGGCATGGCGGCAGGCGCGCTGGGGCTCGCCGGCCGCGTCCCGGCCCGC
Organism: Actinomycetota bacterium; assembly: GCA_005788585.1. The sequence continues at coordinate 9,079 of SYBY01000076.1, forward strand.
CACCAGGCGTGGGTGGCGCTCGCGGCGCTCGCCGTGCAGGGTGCCGGCATGGGCCTGCAGACGGTGTGGGCCGTCGTGCCCGCCGCC